>NZ_JBEXNT010000181.1:0-14740 GCF_040611255.1 Kitasatospora sp. NPDC002965
CGCCTAGGTCGTGCCCGGCCGCGCCCGCCGCCGCCCCGCCGTCCGCGGCCCCGGCCACCCCGGCCCCGGCCGCGACCGGTGCGCCGACCGGTGCGCCGGCGCCCGCCGCGCCCGCCGTCGACAAGAACGCCGCGCCCGCCGACGCCCGGCTCACCCTGGCCAAGCCGGGCACCCCGGTGACCGCCCCGGCCTCCAACGGCGACACCGCCCCGGGCGCCGGAGCCGTCGCCACCGGGGCCCTCGCCCCCGGCTTCACCGTCACCCAGACCACCACCGTCACCGAGCAGCGCGGCCTCGGCCTCTCCGGTCTCACCTGCACACCGGCGGGCACCGGCTTCTGGTTCGCCGGCGCCTCCACGGCCGGGGACCGCACCGACTACGTCAGCCTGGTCAACGCCGAGTCCACCGCCGCCGTGGTCGACCTCAAGCTCTACGGCGACAAGGGCCTGATCGAGAACGACGCCGCCAACGGCATCACCGTCGCCCCCGGCAGCTCGCAGTCGGTGCTGCTGCCCACGATCAGCAGGGGCCAGGTCGCCGACCTGGTCGTACAGGTGGTCGCCCGCACCGGCCGGGTCGGCGCCGCCCTGCACGCCGCCGACGGCGCCAAGGGAGCCGACTGGGTGCCGGCCTCCGCCGATCCGGCGCCCACCCAGGTGCTCCCCGGGCTTCCCGCCGACACCTCGGCCGCCCGGCTGGTGGTGTGGGCCCCGCCGGAGGACGACGCGGACCTGAAGATCCAGCTCTCCGGCAAGAACGGCTGGTTCACCCCGGCCGGCAACGAGTCCGTCCACGTCAAGGCCGGCACGGTGGTCGCCGTCGACCTCGGCAAGGTCACCCGGGACGAGGTGGCGGGCCTGCGCCTGTCGCCCACCGACGACAAGCACCCCACCAAGGTGGTGGCAGGCCTGCGGATCGACCGCGCCGCGGCCAACGGCAAGTCCGACGCGGCCTGGCTGAGCGGCACCGTGCCGGTCGGCGCCCGCGCCACCGTGGCCGACAACCGGGGCGGCGGCGCCTCCACGCTCTTCCTCACCTCCACCGGCGAGGCCGCCACCGTCCGGGTCACCGCCTCGGCGGGCACCGGCGGCGGCACGCCCGCCACCAAGGACGTCGAGCTGCCGGCCGGCGGCACGGTCGCCCTCCCGGCACCCGAGCCCACCGGACTGAACGGCTCCTACGCGCTCACCGTGGAGACCGTCTCCGGCGGTCCGGTCACCGCCGCCCGGATGCTCGCGATCACCACCAAGGACGTGCCGATGTTCACCATCCAGGCACTCCGCGACGACCGCAGCAGCGTGCAGGTCCCGAAGGCCGCCCAGGACCCGGGCGTGGTCCTGCGCTGAGCGCGGACCGACGGACCCGACGACGACGGCGGGGGCGGTACCCGGTTTCGGGTACCGCCCCCGCCGCCGTCCGGCCGGTGACCGTCAGTCCTCGTCGTAGCGCGGGTCGATGGCGTCCGGCGAGAGGCCCAGCAGCTCGGCGACCTGCTCGATCAGGATCTCGTGCACCAGCGCCGCGCGGTCCTCCCGCGACTTCGCCCGGATCTCCACCGGCCGCCGGTACACCACGATCTGACTCTTCCGCCCCTGCCGGCCCGGTGAGACCCGGCCCAACGGCACCCCGCCGTCGGGATCGGCCGTGCCGTCAGGCTCGTGCAGCGGCACCTCCTGGACGGCGAACTCGACTTCGATCAACTGCGGCCAACGCCGTTCAAGCCGCTCCACCGATTCGCGCACGTAGTCGTCGAACAACTCGGAGCGCGTGAGCGAGATCGGTACCTGCGGAGGCGCCAGCGGGCCTCGCAGCCCCCTGCCGTGCCGGTCACGGTGCCGGGGGCGGCGCGAGGGACCCGTCGATGACTGCGGTGCGGAGCTGTCCATATCACTGCCGAGGGTAGTCCTTGGGCGGTCGGAAGTGGACCACCCCCGCACCTAATCGCCCGGGGCGGCGGGTGCACGCACGGGCGCGCGGCCGCGACACGGGACGCCCTCCGGGCAGGCGGTCTTCGCTCCCCGGCGGGGAGTGCTGTACCGTCCACCCTCGTGAGCTCTGTACGTCGTTGTTCGCGGACCGCGTGCGGCCGGCCGGCCGTCGCAACGCTGACGTACGTCTACGCGGACTCCACCGCCGTCCTGGGCCCGCTCGCCACCTACGCCGAGCCGCACTGCTACGACCTGTGCGCCCAGCACGCCGAGCGCCTCACCGCCCCGCGCGGCTGGGAGGTGGTCCGGCTCGTCGCCGAGGCCGGCCCGCTCCGCCGCAGCAGTGACGACCTCGAAGCGCTCGCCAACGCCGTCCGCGAGGCCGCCCGCCCGCAGACCCCCCGTCAGGGCCGCGGCCCCGAGGGCGAATCCACCGAGGCCGGCCGCCGCGGCCACCTCCGGGTGCTCCGCTCGCCCGACAACTGACACCCGGTCCCCGCCCCCCGGGCACCACCCGCCTCGCACGAACGCCTCCACCGGCCCCGGTACGCTGCCCCATGACCGGGTACCGGCCGCTGCCGAGCCCGGACGTATCGTGACCATGGGCGACCAGCCCGTCGACCGACCCGTCGATCAGACGGAGAACCAGGGTGGAGCCGCAGTGCGCGACCTCAAGCAGCTCGTGAAGGCGTACGACGTCCGAGGCGTCGTCCCGGACCAGTGGGACGAGAACCTCTCCCGCGCCTTCGGCGCCGCGTTCGTGCAGGTCACCGGGGCGACCGCGATCGTGGTCGGCCACGACATGCGGCCCTCGTCCCCGTCGCTCAGCCTGGCCTTCGCCGAGGGCGCCGCCGCCTACGGCGCGGACGTCGTCCGGATCGGCCTCTGCTCGACCGACCAGCTGTACTACGCCAGCGGCTCGCTCGACCTGCCCGGCGCGATGTTCACCGCCAGCCACAACCCGGCCGAGTACAACGGCATCAAGCTCTGCCGTGCCGGCGCCGCCCCCGTCGGCCAGGACACCGGGCTCTCCGAGATCCGCGAGCTGGTCGAGTCCTGGACCGCCGCCGACGACACCGTCACCGTGCCGGTCCGGGACGTCGAGCCCGGCTCCCTCTCCGAGCAGGACACCCTGCGCGGCTACGCCGACCACCTGCTCGGTCTGGTCGACCTCACCGCCGTCCGCCCGCTCAAGGTCGCCGTCGACGCGGGCAACGGCATGGGCGGGCACACCGTCCCGACCGTCTTCGACGGCCTGCCGATCGACCTCGTCCCGATGTACTTCGAGCTCGACGGCACCTTCCCCAACCACGAGGCCAACCCGCTCGACCCGAAGAACCTGGTCGACCTCCAGGCCAAGGTCCGCGAGGTCGGCGCCGACCTCGGCCTCGCCTTCGACGGCGACGCCGACCGCTGCTTCGTCGTCGACGAGCGCGGCGAGCCGGTCTCCCCGTCCGCCATCACCGCGCTGGTCGCCGTCCGCGAGATCGCCCGCGCCCGGGCCGCCGGCGAGGACGAGCCGACCGTCATCCACAACCTGATCACCTCCTGGACCGTCCCCGAGGTGGTCCGCGAGCTCGGCGGCAAGCCGGTCCGCACCCGGGTCGGCCACTCCTTCATCAAGCAGGAGATGGCCGTCACCGACGCGGTCTTCGGCGGCGAGCACTCCGCGCACTACTACTTCCGCGACTTCTGGCGCGCCGACACCGGCATGCTCGCCGCGCTGCACGTGCTGGCCGCCCTCGGCGGGCAGGACCGCACCCTCTCCGAGCTCACCGCCGAGTACGACCGGTACGCGGCCTCCGGCGAGATCAACAGCACCGTCGCCGACCAGGCCGACCGGACCGCCGCCGTCCGCGCCGCCTACGCCGGCCCGGAGGACGTCACCGTCGACGAGCTGGACGGACTGACCGTCACCGGCCCCGACTGGTGGTTCAACCTGCGCGCCTCCAACACCGAGCCGCTGCTGCGCCTGAACGTCGAGGCGAAGGACCCGGCGAGGATGGCCGAGCTGCGTGACGGCGTCCTCGCGCTCGTCCGCGCCTGACGCACACCCGTCGTGCCCCGGCCGGTAGGGTTTCCTCTCGGCCGGGGCACCGCCGTGCCATCCCTCTGAACTGGAGCCCGAACCCCATGAAGCTCGAAGCCTTCCTGCTGGAGATCCTGGTCTGCCCGCAGTGCCGGTCCGCGCTCACCGAGGGCGGCACCGAGGAGCAGCCGGAGCTGGTCTGCGCCGGCGAGGGCTGCGGCCTGGCCTACCCGGTCCGGGACGGCATTCCGGTCCTGCTGGTGGACGAGGCCCGCCGCCCCGCGTGATCCTTGGGTCGGGCGCCACCGGGCCCGACCCGCACCCCGCAGTACCGGCATACCCGCAGTACCGGCCTTGCTCGCAGTCTCCGCAGTACCGGCAGTACGGCAGTACCGGCAGTGCCCGCGGTGGAACCCCGCCGCACCACCCCGCCGCACACCCCTCAGCCAGCAGCCCTCAGCGCCCAGCCAGCAGCCGGAGGCCCGCCGCATGCTCGACGACACCCTGCTCGACGACCCGGCCGCCCTCCGGCGCGCCGACCACGACCGCGCCCTGCTGGCCCTGGCCGGTTCCGGCGCCCGGGTCCGCACCGCGCTGCGGCTCGCCGAAGCCGCAGGCATCGACCGGCTCCGCCCCGACGGCCGCCCGCGCGCCGTCCTGGTCGCCGGCCACGGCAGCGCGCTGACCGCCGCCGAGATGCTGGCGGCCCTGGCCGGGACCGCGAGCCTGGTCTCCCCGCTGCCGCCCGCGGACGCCGCGCCCGTCCCGCGCACCGACCGGGCCACCGCGCCGCCCGTCTTCACGGCCGGCCTGGCCTGGCAGCTCCCCGGCTGGGCCGGGCCGCTCGACCTGCTGGTGGTGAGCTCCGCCGACGGCGGCGAACAGGGCCTGGTCGCCCTCGCCGAGCAGGCCTACGCGCGCGGCTGCGCGATCGTGGTCGTCGCGCCCGAGGGCAGTCCGCTCGCCGGGGCCGCGCTCCAGGTCCGCGCCCTGCCGCTGCCCTTCGTGCCGTCCGCCCTGTCGTCCGACTCCCCTGACGACGGCACCCCGCCCGCGGCCGCGTACGCCGCCGAGCCCGACCTGCCCGCCGAGGACCCGGCCGCGCTCTGGTCCCACCTCACGCCGCTGCTCGCGCTCTGCCAGAAGCTCGGCGTCACCCAACTGCCGTACGACGCGCTGGCGGCCACCGCGGACCTGCTGGACGAGAGCGCCGTCCGCTGCCGCCCGGACGCCGCCGCGTACACCAACCCGGCCAAGGGGCTGGCCGCCCGGCTGGCGGGGACGGTACCGCTGCTGTGGGCCGAGGGCCCGGTGGCCGGGGCGGCAGCCGGCCGGTTCGCCGCCCAGCTCGCCGACCGGGCCGGCCGCCCGGCCCTCGCCGGCCCGCTGCCGCAGGTGCTCACCGCGCACCGCGGCATGTTCACCGGCCAGCTCGGCGCCGGGGCCGACCCGGACGACTTCTTCCGCGACCGGGTGGAGGAGCCGGACCCGCTGCACCTCCAGGTCCTGCTGCTGCGGCACATCCCCGGCGACCAGCCGTCCGCGACTCCGGCCGGGCCCGGCGAGCCGGACGACGGCCCGGCCGAGGTACCGGCCGACGACGAGGGCCCGCGCAGCTTCGGCGCCACCCGGGCGCACCGGCTCGCCGCCGCCCACGACGTCCGGCTCACCGAGTACGCCAGCCGCCGGGCCGACCCGCTGCACGCGCTGGCCGACCTGGTCGCGCTCACCGACTTCGCCGCCGTCTACCTCGGGCTCGCGGCACAGTCCTGAACGCGTCCGGCCCGGCCCGGTACCGTATGCGCTCGACAACGACTGGGCGCGGGCTGCGTGGACGGCCCCCGACGGAGGGACCACCCCGAGCATGAGCACCGAAGGCGGTACCAAGGCACTCGTCGCGGCATTGTCCGCGAACCTGGGCATTGCGGTGAGCAAGTTCGTCGCCTTCGCGTTCTCGGGCTCCTCGTCGATGCTCGCGGAGGGCGTCCACTCGGTCGCGGACTCCGGCAACCAGGTGCTGCTGCTGGTCGGCGGCAAGCGCTCGAAGCGGGTCGCCACCCCCGAGCACCCGTTCGGCTACGGGCGCGAGCGGTACATCTACGCGTTCCTGGTCTCGATCGTGCTGTTCAGCGTCGGCGGCATGTTCGCGATCTACGAGGGCTACGAGAAGATCGCCCACCCGCACGAGCTGGACAACTGGTACTGGCCGGTCGGCGTGCTGGTCCTCGCGATCGGCCTGGAGGCCTGGTCCTTCTACACCGCGTACCGCGAGGCCGTGAAGGACAAGGGCAAGCACGGCTGGACCGCCTACATCCGCCGGGCCAAGGCCCCCGAGCTGCCGGTCGTGCTGCTGGAGGACACCGGTGCGCTGATCGGCCTGGTGCTGGCGCTGTTCGGCGTGAGTCTGACCGTGATCACCGGTGACGCCGTCTGGGACGGCATCGGCACGCTCTCGATCGGCGTGCTGCTGATCGCCATCGCGATCGTGCTGGCACTGGAGACCCGGTCGCTGCTGATCGGCGAGTCCGCCCACCCCGAGGTCGTGGCCGAGATCCGCGACGCGCTGGTCGACCACGACTCCGTCACCCGCGTGATCCACATGCGCACGCTGCACCTCGGCCCCGAGGAGCTGCTCGTCGCCGCCAAGATCGCCGTCCCCGCCGACGCCACCGCCGCCGAGGTGGCCCAGGCCATCGACGCCGCCGAGGCGCGGGTCCGCCGGGCCGTGAAGATCGCGAGGGTGATCTACCTGGAGCCGGACATCTTCAGCGCCGAGAAGGAGGCCGAGGGCGACGACCCGAACGCCACGCCCGGCGGGCCGGTGCCGGACGCCGCGCACTGACCGCCGCGCAGGCCACCGCGTACCGGCCACCGCGCAGCGCCGCGGGGCCGGACCGGGCGGCACACGTGCGGGGCTCGTACGGGGCTCGTACGGGGCGTGCACAGGACGTGCGCGCCGCCGGGGGCGAGGCCGAAAAACGGTCGTACCGGGCCGCCGTCCGGGGCCTGCGGTGTAGATTCGTCCTCAGAGCCAGAACGTCGCTGCTGATGGCGGTCGATCGGCGGCCCGTGTCCGCACGGGCACGCGCCGGTCGAGGGACAGAGGTCCTCCGACGGTTTGTGCGAACAGCGGGGCACCGGTCCCTCCCGGACCGGTACCGTCCCGGCGCCGCCGCCCACCTGTGCGGCCCGCCGCGCTGTGACGCACCCCGAGGACCTTGGCCATGCCCCACCCCATCAGCGAGGAGCAGACGCATGTCGACCGACATCACCGGTGACTTCAAGGTCGCCGACCTTTCCCTGGCGCCGTTCGGCCGCAAGGAGATCCAGCTGGCCGAGCACGAGATGCCCGGCCTGATGACGATCCGCGCCGAGTACGCCGCGGCCCAGCCGCTGGCCGGCGCCCGGATCACCGGCTCGCTGCACATGACCGTGCAGACCGCCGTCCTGATCGAGACCCTCACCGCGCTCGGTGCCGAGGTCCGCTGGTGCTCCTGCAACATCTTCTCCACCCAGGACCACGCCGCCGCCGCCATCGCGGTCGGCCCGGAGGGCACCCCGGAGAACCCGCAGGGCGTGCCGGTCTTCGCCTGGAAGGGCGAGACGCTGGACGAGTACTGGTGGTGCACCGAGCAGGCGCTCACCTGGCCGAACGGCCAGACCCCGAACATGATCCTCGACGACGGCGGCGACGCCACCCTGCTGATCCACAAGGGCGTCGAGTTCGAGAAGGCGGGCGTCGCGCCGGACCCGTCCACCGCGGACAACGACGAGTTCCGGATCATCCTGGAGCTGCTCAACCGCACGCTCAAGGACACCCCGAACAAGTGGACCGAGGTCGCCGCCACCATCAAGGGCGTCACCGAGGAGACCACCACCGGTGTCCACCGCCTGTACGAGATGCACCGTGACGGCAACCTGCTCTTCCCGGCCATCAACGTCAACGACTCGGTCACCAAGTCGAAGTTCGACAACAAGTACGGCTGCCGCCACTCGCTGATCGACGGCATCAACCGCGCCACCGACGTCCTGATCGGCGGCAAGGTCGCCCTCGTCGCCGGCTACGGCGACGTGGGCAAGGGCTGCGCCGAGTCGCTGCGCGGCCAGGGCGCCCGGGTCATCGTCACCGAGATCGACCCGATCTGTGCGCTCCAGGCGGCGATGGACGGCTACCAGGTCACCACCCTGGAAGAGGTCGTCGAGACCGCCGACATCTTCATCACCACGACCGGCAACAAGGACATCATCATGGCCTCCCACATGGCCCGGATGAAGCACCAGGCCATCGTCGGCAACATCGGTCACTTCGACAACGAGATCGACATGGCCGGCCTCGCGAAGCTCCCGGGCGTCGTGAAGACCGAGGTCAAGCCGCAGGTCCACGAGTGGCGCAAGGCCGACGGCCGCACCATCATCGTCCTCTCCGAGGGCCGCCTGCTGAACCTGGGCAACGCGACCGGCCACCCGTCGTTCGTGATGTCCAACTCCTTCGCCAACCAGACGATCGCCCAGATCGAGCTGTTCACGAAGACCGAGCAGTACCCGATCGGCGTCTACGTGCTGCCGAAGCACCTGGACGAGAAGGTCGCCCGCCTGCACCTCGACGCGCTGGGCGTGAAGCTGACCACCCTCAGCAAGGACCAGGCCGACTACATCGGCGTCTCCGTCGACGGCCCGTACAAGGCGGACCAGTACCGCTACTGATCCGCCCGACGGCACACGCCGGTGGCCGGCACCCCCGCTCGGGGGTGCCGGCCACCGGCGTTCCGGTGCTCAGCGGCGCAGGACGTCCGTGGTCCAGGTGCCCTCGTCGAGGCCCGTGACGCGGACCAGCCCCAGCAGGCCGTTCAGGCCGCCGAGCTGTTCGAGCGCCGCCGGTGCGGCGCCGTCCGAGACCGCCGCGCAGACCTTCAGCCCCTGCTCGGTCCGGCAGGTCGGCGACGCCGGACCGAGGACGGTGTCGCCGGGCACCGGTTCCACGTCCGGGCTCACCGTGACCTCGACCGTGCGGCCCTCGACCCGGAACTCGATCTCGGCGAACCAGGGGAGCGCGCTGTTCGCGGGCCGGCCGATCGAGGAGTTCTCCGGCCGGAAGGGCTCCGTCAGCCCGGCGAACCAGAGCGGCAGCGGCACGTCCCAGGCCCCGAAGGAGGCACCGGCCGCGATCCGCAGCAAGGTCTCGTCGGAGTAGTCGGCGGGCTTGCCACCCCACCAGTAGAGCTGGGCCCACCGCCCCGAGGGCGTCAGCCAGCGCAGTATGTGGTCGCCGGCGCTGCCCTGCCGCGTCAGCCAGTACGCGGTCCGCCCGTCGACCGGCGGAGCCGGGCTCTTCACCTGGGGGAACGCCGACGTCGAGTCGACCGCCGGTTCCGGCCCGGCGGGGAACAGCGAGAGCCTGATCATCGGGGAGTGGTCGTTCCCCCCGCCGGCGGTGGCGGCCTGGCCGTGGGTGCCCGCCTGGTAGCCGACACCGGCCGCCCACGCGGGCAGCCAGCCGAACCTGACCTCGCTGGCCAGCGGGTCGCCCACGGCGGGCGGGACGGCGGTGGGCGAGGCGCCGGCGGCACCGGGCGTCCGCGCCGCGGAGTCCGCAGGTGTGTCGGCCGTCGTGGGCGTGGCCGCGGGGGCCACCGGGACCGGGGAGCCGACGGGCCCGTCGCCGGCGCCCGGCTCCAGCAGCAGCGTGCCGGTGAGGACCGCCGCGGTCAGGACCGCGGCCCCGCCGATCGAGGCCCGGCGCCGGCGGCGCAGGCGGGCCCGCCCCTGACGGACGGCCCAGGCGGTGTCGAAGCCGACCGACGGCGCGGGCGCATCGGCCACGGCCACCAGGCGCTCGGTCAGGTCACGGTGCTCGTCGGCGGTCATGACGTGGTCCTCCCAGCGGGGGCGGGACGGGGGGAGAGAAGGCCCCGGAGGGTGTGCAGGGCCCGGGAGCTCTGGCTCTTGACGTTGCCGGGCGAGCAGCCGAGCGCCTCGGCGGCCTGGTCGACCGTCAGGTCGCAGTAGTACCGGAGCACCACGGTGGCCCGCTGGCGCGGCGGCAGCGCGGCCAGCGCCCGGCGCAGGTCCAGTGCGGAATCGAGGTCCGGGGGCACCGAGACGACGTCCGGCTCGTCGCCGGTGCGGCTGATCCGCCGCCACCACGGCGAGCGCTGCTCGGCGAGGAACGTGTTCACCAGCACCCGGCGGGCGTAGCCGTCCAGGTTCTCCACCTCGCCGATCCGAGGCCAGTGCACGTAGAGCTTGGTGATGCTCTCCTGCACCAGGTCGTCCGCGCGGTGCCAGTCCCCGCACAGCAGATAGGCGACCTTGCGGAGCCAGCCGCCCCTGGAGGCCACGTACACGGTGAACTCCGCGTCGCGTGCCTGCTTCGCCATCCTGCCCCCCTTCCCCTCACCCGGCGGCGCCGGTCGGCAGCCGTCCACCCCCTTGATGCGGCACCGGAACGGGAGGTTGCATGCCGGGCGCCGGTGATCGCGGACGTAGGCTTTCGGGCATGCCCAACGGCCGGTACTCGCTCCACGACACCCACGACCACGTGCTGCTCGGTGAGGAGCGCTTCAGCTGCGCACCCGGCCCGGCCGGCTGGCGGTACGTCTCCAAGACCTACGCGCCGGACGGACACGTCCTCGGCACGGTGGACCTGACGCTGGACGCGCGGGCCCGGCCGCTGCGGATGGAACTGCGCGCGGGCGGCTGGCAGGTGCGGGGCGGCGCCGTCGACGGGGTCGCCTGGGTACGGGCGGACGCCGCCGACCCGGCCGGCGAGCAGGCGGCCGAGGGCCACGACCGGGCGCACGGCTTCGCCGGACGCTCGCCGGGGTTCCTGGTCGCCACCGCCCGGCTGCTGCGCCTGCGGGAGGGGGCGAGCGCGCGGGTACGGCTGGTCGCGTTCACCGAGCCGGTGCTGGCTCCGCGCACCTTCGACCAGGGGTGGCTGCTGGAGGGCGCGGACACGCACGAGACCGACTCGGGGCCGCTGCTGGTCGAGCGGTACCAGGTGGCGGACCTGGAGACGGGGGAGCAGCAGGTCGTGCACCTCGCCGGGGACGTGGTGCTCGCCGCGGGCGGGATCGAGCTGGAGGAACTGGAGTCCCCGCCGAACGCGTGGCCGGCCGCGTTCGGGTACGGCGAGGGCCTGGGCGGCTGAGAGGGCGTTCCGTGACCTCGTGCCGGCGCCCCGGCCGTGAACCGGCGACGGCCCCTTGCCCGCCCAGGCCCCCGGTTCGCCCTGCCGGCACCGCCGGCCGGTGCCGGCAGGGTAGCCGGTCAGATCGGTGGAAGAGCCGTTGAACCGGCGACGACCGCCTGCAAGGCTGGGGCCATGGGCTCCCCGAGGTTCAGCGCGCCACCACCGAATCCCGAACCTCCCGCCGTCGACGCCTTCCTCTCCGCCGTCGACAGCGCGATGAACAGCAACACCCTGCTGCTCACCGCGGATTGCGACGCACTCGTGACGGCCGGAAACCGCCGGGCCGTCCTGCACGCCTTCCTGCGCAGTGCCCTGTTCGAGCGACTGATGCGCGCCGCCGACGCACGCCGCAACTGGTACGTCCTGGCGGACCCGTACGACAGCGAGCCTTTCGAGCGCCCGCTCCTGCGCGAGGGATTCCGCGCCGCGGTGAGCACGCTCGACCACGCCGGCTTCCTGGCGCGGCTGCGCTGGATGCTCTGCGAGGCGTACAGCCCCTACGGCCACCACTACCCGGCGGCGGACGCCGAGCGACTGGTGTGCGACTTCGCCCGGGAACTGCTCGGCGAGGACGGCCCGGCGTGGTCCTTCGCCGCTGTCAGCCCGGACTTCCTGCGCCCCACCGGCTACCACAGCGGCGAGGAGCCGCTGTGGCCGGTCTACTTCGACGGCTGCGAGTCCGACACCGCCACGTTCGTCCACCGCGGCCGCACCTTCCATCTGCTGCTGACGAACGGGTCGCCCTGAGGCGCCGTACACGAGCCGGTGTCCGGCCCGGTCCGCGTGAAGGGAGGACACGAACCCGAGCCGACCACGTCCGTGATCGACGACCTCGCCTCGCGCACGACGCGACGAGACCGCGCCGATCCGGCGAGGGGCATCCAGGGACGCACGGGCAACGCGCCTGCTTCAAGGCCCTCCGGGACCGGGGCCGGCCAGGGAACGACTCAGGCCGGCGGGGCGAAGCCGGTACCGGGCGCGGGCTTCGGGGCGGGCTCCGGTGCCGGCGGTGCGGCAGGTACGGCGGGAGCCGTCGGGTGCGGGTGGGGGTACGGCGGCTGGTGCTGTTGTCCCTGCGCCGCGGGCGCCTGCGCCGGGTACTGCGCCTGGTGGCGGGCCTGCTGGAAGGCGTGCCCCTGGGCCCGCTCCCACTCACGGCGCTGGCGCTCGGTCAGGACCGCACCGAGGTACGCCGCCGGATGCACGCCGTAGGGGACCGGATGACCGGTGCGGGCGGTCACGTCGTCCGCCAGCCTGACCGACATCTGGTGGGCCACCGCCGGGTCGAGCTCGCCGATCCGCCCGAGCAACTGGCGGACGGCCAGCCAGAGCGGCTCGGGCACGGCGGAGAGGTCGAGCGCGACCAGCTCGCCGCCGATCGCCTGCAACAGCTGCGGGTGGACCGGCGGCAGCGCCGTGGCGGTGCCGCCGCCACCGGGCACGCGCTCGCGGACCACCAGTGTCCCCGCGAACACGTCGCCCAGCCGCTTGCCCTCCGTGGACACCATCGAGCAGATCACGGCAGGGACGCCGAACAGCACGACGATCTCCAGGAAGCCGACCAGCCCGCGCACCAGCGCGTGCCGGAACCGCACCGGCCCGCCGTCGCTGCGCACCACCCGGAGCCCGAGGGCGGCCTTCCCCAGCGAACGTCCGCGGGTCAGTGTCTCGATCATGACCGGCAGGGCCACCAGGAAGAAGACCATCAGCCCGAGCGTGACCGCCGCGACCGCCGCACCGTCGATGTCGACGAGCGTCAGGCTCAGCACCAGGGACACCGCCACCAGGCCGGCGATCTGCAGGGTGAGGTCCAGCGCGATCGCCAGTGCCCGGCTCGGAAGCTTCGCCGCACGCAGGCCGAGGACGACCGCCTCGCCCGTCACCAGGTCGCTCAAGGCACCCGTCCGTTCCCGTCGGTGGTTCGTGGTCCGTGATCCGTGATCCGCGGGGAGAGGAATCCGATGGATCGCCCCCACGATCCCGTGATCTGCAGTCGTCAACATACGGGGCCCCGGACCCGGTCGGGAAGGGAGGTCCCGGACGCCTGCGCGCACCCGTGCCCTGGCATGCTGGGCCCACCTGTCCGACCAAGCCCGCCCGCGCGCCCCGCGCCGACCCTGGAGTCGCCGAATGGACCTGGACGTCTTCGTCGCCACCCACCAGGGGGAGTGGGCCCGGCTGGACGCCCTTTCCAGGAGGCGCCGTCTCACCGGGGAGGAGGCCGACGAACTGGTCTCCCTCTACCAGCGCGCCACCGGGCACCTCGCCAAGGTCCAGGCCGCCGCGCCCGACCCCACGCTGGAGGGCAGGCTCACCAGTCTGGTCTCGCGGGCGCGCGACTCGGTCACGGGCAGCCGGACCAGCGGCTGGCGGGACGTCGTGCGCTACTACACGGTGAGCTTCCCGGCCGCGCTCTACCGGTCGCGCCGCTGGTGGCTGCCGGTCGCGATTCTCTCCCTCCTCGCGACCGCGCTCGTCGCCTGGTGGGTCGCCGGACACCCGGAGGTCCGGAACAGCCTGGCGACCCCGGACCAGATCCGGGAGATGACCAGGCCCGGCGGCGACTACGAGGCCTACTACTCGGACCGTCCGGCCGGCTCCTTCGCGGCGCAGGTCTGGACGAACAACGCCTGGATCGCCGTGCAGTGCCTGCTCTACGGGGTCGTGCTCGGGATCCCGGTGGTGATGGTGCTCTGGAGCAACGTCCTCAATCTCGGTCTGGGCGTCGGACTGATGGCGTCCGCCGGCAGGCTCGACATCTTCCTCGGCCTGCTCATCCCGCACGGGCTGCTGGAACTGACCGCGGTCTTCGTCGCCGGAGGCTTGGGGCTGCGCCTCGGCTGGACGATCGTCGACCCCGGCCCACGTACCCGCGCGACCGCTCTGGCCGAACAGGGGCGGTCCATCATCGGCATGGCCGTCGGCCTCACGACCGTCCTGGCCGTCTCCGGTGTCCTGGAAGCCTTCGTCACGCCGTCCGGCCTGCCCACCTGGGCGCGGATCACGATCGGCGCGCTGGCGGAGGTGGCGTTCCTCCTCTATGCCCTGGTCCTGGGTCGAAAGGCCGCGGCGACCGGAGAGACCGGCGATCTGGAGGCGACCGACCGGGCGGACCTCCAGCCGGTCGCTGCGTGAGTCGATGTGATCACCAGGCCCCTGACCTGCTACTCTTCTCGCATCTCAGCCAAACCATTGACGTGGCACGGGTGGGCTAGTAGGTTTGAACGGTTGCGAGCGACTGGACAACAGTCGGGCACAGGCGTTAGTGTCTACGACACCGCCGAGTCGAGGTGAGCGCGTTTTATGAATGCGCACCCTCTCCGACGAGGTAAATCCCGGAACTGAGCACACCGAAAGCTTTGATAAGCTTCGGAGCGAAGTCGAAGGAAATCCCCCAGCGGGAATCGGATGAATGAAACTCCGGAAAACGGAGCGGAAAACATCTGGTAAGCTGGAAACACGAAAGAACGAAGCGCCCGGAGGGCCGGTGTGAAAACCGCCTGAAGGAAGTGTCCGTTCCTTGAGAACTCAACAGCGTGCCAAAAGTCAACGCCAGATATGTTGACATCCCCGGCCTCGGACTTGTTTCGG
>NZ_JBEXNT010000182.1:0-8996 GCF_040611255.1 Kitasatospora sp. NPDC002965
CCGGCCCCGGGGCGCAGCCGACGGCCCCGACCGCTCCCGCCGCCCCGGCGGCCGTCCCGGCAGGCGTGGCAGGCGTGGCCCAAGCGGCCGGCGTCCATGACGTCCACGGCGCGCAGGACGTGCGCGACGCGGACGGCTCCGAGCTGGCGGCGGCCCTGGCCCGCGCACTCGCCGACGGGGAGTGGGACGTCACCCTGTGGGGCGGGCAGGGCCCGGAGTACCCCGGTGTCCGGCACGCGGAGCCCGGCGCCGGGCTGTCCGGTGCCGCCGCCGTCCTCCAGGTGCTCGCCGACGATCCGGTGCACCGGGCGACGGCCGCCGGGGTCACCCTCGCAGCCGCCGAGGAGGCCGGTGTCGGGACGGTGGTGCTGCTCGTCGACGCGGCCGGAGCGGCGCCCCTCGGACCGGTGCCGGGCGCGACGGTGCTCCGGCACGACCTGGTCTACGGGCCGGGCATCCAGTCGGGCTCGGTGCTGGAGCAGGCCGTACGCGGGTCGCTGCTGGCCCGGCCGATCCGGATCCCCGACCAGCCGGGCCGGCGCTGGCGGCCGGTCTTCGTCGACGACCTGGCCGAGGCGGTGGACCGGGCGCTGCGCCTGCCGCCCGCCGAGGGCCAGGTGGACGTCCGCGGCGTACGGCCGATGGGCGTGGCCGACCTCGCGGAGGCGGCCTCCGCCGCGGTCCGCCCGGTCCCGGTCGAGGTGACCGGGGCGGTCGGGGCGCCGGGCGCCGAGACGAACGGCTCGGACGACCGTCGGGCCGGCGGACCGGAGGACGTCGGCGCCGTGCTCGGCCGGCGGCCCCGGACGGAGCTAGCGGACGGCCTTCGCGCCTGGTCCCAGTGGCTGGCCTACGAGGCCGAGCCCCGCCCCCGCACCGCACGACGGTCCGGCCCCGGGCCGCTCGCCGAGCCCGCCTCCGCCGCGGAATCCGGTCCCGCGACCGCGGCGCACGCCGACGACGCGACCGGGGGCGGCCGATGAGCACCGTCCCGTTCTCCACCGAGGCCGCCAGCGTCCCCTCCCCCGGCGGCGCCAACGAGGACCTGGTCCTCACCGGACCGCACTTCGCCCTGGTCATCGACGGCGCGACCGCCGAACCCGGGGCCAGCACCGGCTGCGGCCACGACGTACGGTGGCTGGTCGCCGAGGTCGGGACCCGACTCGCCCGCGGCCTGCTGCACGACCCCGACGCCCGCCAGCCCCTGCGCGAACTCCTCCACGACGCGCTCACCGACCTCGCTACCGAACACGGCCGGACCTGCGACCTCGACAACCCGTGCAGCCCGACCGCCACCCTCGCCCTGCTCCGGCTCACCGGCGACACGGTCGAACACCTGGTGCTCGGCGACTCCACGGTGGCGCTGCGCGAGCACTCCGGCGCCGTCCACGCGGTCACCGACGACCGGTTGGAGCGCCTGATCCACCTGCCCTGGGCCGAACTCCGCCGCCACCGCAACCGGCCCGGCGGGTTCTGGGTGGCCGGCCCCAGGCCGGAGGCGGCCCGGCAGGCCCTGGTCGGACGCCATCCGGTGGCGTCGCTCTCCGCCGCCGCGCTGCTCACCGACGGCGCGGCCCGCCTGGTCGAGCGCTACGACTGCTCCTGGCCGGACCTGCTCGACCTGCTGGAGGCCGAGGGCCCGGTGCAGTTGGTCGAACGGGTGCGGACCGCCGAACTGCGCACCGCGCCCGGCCGGTTCCCCGGGAAGCACCAGGACGACGCCACCGCGGTGCTCTGCCGCTTCGAGCGCGACGACCGCTACCACCGCACCGGCGACCACGCCCGCGCGGAGAGCGGCAGCGACGGCCGGGCCGACGGCGGCGAAACGGTCACCGAGCCCGGCACCCGCACGAGCGCCACCGCGACCGACGGCAGCGGCCGGGGAACGGAGTGAACCCCGTGCCCGAGGACCGCCTCGACCTCCAGGACCACCGGGACGGCACCGCGCCGTTCGGTGTCGCCTTCGTCGGCTGCGGCTACGTCGCCGACCTCTACGCGGCGACCCTGCCCAACCACCCGTCCCTCCGCCTGACCGGCGTCCACGACCGCGACCCGGCGCGGACCGCCGCCTTCACCGCCCACCACCGCGTCCCCGGCTACCGCAGCCTCGACGCGCTGCTCGCCGACCCGGCCGTCGACGCCGTGGTCAACCTCACCAACCCCGAGAGCCACTACGAGGTGACCCGCGCCGCCCTGCTGGCCGGCAAACACGTCTACGTCGAGAAGCCGCTGGCCACCGACCTCGAACGGGCCCGTGAGCTGGTCGAACTCGCCACCGGGCGCGGCCTCCGGCTGGCCTCGGCGCCGTGCGGGCTGCTCGGCACCGCCGCGCAGACGGCGTGGCGCGCCCTGCGCGAGGGCCGCATCGGGACGCCCCGGCTGGTCTACGCCGAACTGGACGACGGTCCGATCCTGCGGATGCCGTTCCACGAGTGGATCAGCCCGTCCGGGTCGCCCTGGCCCTACCTCGACGAGTTCGAGACGGGGTGCACCGTGGAGCACGCCGGCTACTGGCTGACCTGGCTGACCGCCTTCTTCGGCCCGGTTCGCGAGCTCACCGCCTTCGCCACCCTCCTCGCCCCCAACCCCCACGTCCCACCCGGGACTCCGCTCGCACCGGACTTCTCGCTCGCCGTCCTCTCGTTCGAGAGCGGGGTGACGGCCCGGCTCACCACCAGCATCCACGCGCCCAAGGACTACTCGCTGCGGGTGATCGGCGACGACGGCCTGCTGACCGTCGCCGACTCCTGGCAGTACGACTCGCCGGTCACCGTCCGCCGGCACCCGGACGGCGTCCCGGAGACCGTGCCGCCCGCCGAGGGCCCCGCGCGCCCCTTCCGCTACCCCGGTACCCACGACATGGACTTCGCCCGCGGGGTGGCCGAACTCGCCGTCGCCGCAGGCGGGTCACGCCCGACCGGGTTGCCGCTGGACCACGCCCTGCACGTCCTGGAACTCACCCTGGCGATCTCCGGGGCGGGACCCGGCGCCGTCATCCGTCCCACCACCACCTTCGCGCCCGTCCCACCGATGCCCTGGGCCCGGTGAGCAGGACCGCGACTCCCGACCGCGGCACCGCAGCACGCCGCGCGGCACAACCCGCACAACCCGCACAACCACGCCACGCACGGCACGCACGGCACGCACGACCCACACCACTCTCATCCCTCGCACCACGAGCAGCGATCAGGAGCAGTGAGGAGCAATGACCAGACCCATGCCCCCCGACCATTCCGTACACGACCGGCCGGGGCTGTCCTTCCTCGGGACCGGCTACCTCGGCACCACCTACGCCGCCTGCTACGCCGAACTCGGCCACCGCGTGATCGGCCTGGACGTCGACACCGCGAAGGTCGCCGCCCTCAACGCCGGCACGGTGCCCTTCCACGAGCCCGGCCTCACCGAGCTGGTCCGGCGCGGACTGGCTTCCGGGCGGCTGGAGTTCACCACCGACCCCGCCGTCGCGGCCGCCGGGGCCGACGTGCACTTCCTGTGCGTCGGCACCCCGCAGCGGCCGGACGGCACCGGCGCCGACCTCGACCAGGTCGCCGCCGCGGTGCGCACGCTGGCCCCGCACCTGCACGGCCGGGCCCTGGTGGTCGGCAAGTCCACCGTGCCGGTCGGCACCGCCGAGTGGATCGAGCGGCTGCTGCGCAAGCACGCACCCGACGACGCCGACCCCGAGGTCGCCTGGTGCCCGGAGTTCCTCCAGGAGGGGCACGCCGTCGACGACGTGCTGCGCCCGGACCGGATCGTGGTCGGCGCGCGCGGTGACTGGGCTCGCGAGACCCTTGCCCGGGTGCACGACGGCGTGCACGAGCTGGCCGCCCGCGAGGGCCGGGAGATCCCCGTCCTGGAGACCGACTTCGCCACCGCCGAGCTGGTCAAGACGGCCGCCAACGCCTTCCTCGCCACCAAGATCTCGTTCATCAACGCGATGGCCGAACTGTGCGAGGCGTCCGGGGCGGACGTCGCCGCGCTCGCCCGGGCGCTGGGCCACGACTCCCGGATCGGACCCGAGTTCCTGCGGGCCGGAGTGGGCTTCGGCGGCGGCTGCCTGCCCAAGGACATCCGCGCCCTGCAGGCGCGTGCGCACCAGCTCGGGGCGGGTGCCGCGGTGCGGTTCCTGCACGAGGTCGACCTGATCAACCAGCGCCGCCGCGAGCGGGTTCTGCAGCTCGCGGGGGAGCTGCTGGACCGCACCGCCGGCCCGGCCGGACCGGAGCTCGCGGGCAGCCGGATCGCCGTCCTCGGCGCGACCTTCAAGCCCGACTCGGACGACGTGCGCGACGCGCCCGCGCTGGCGGTGGCGCGGATGCTGCACGGCGCCGGTGCGCTGGTGCGGGTCTACGACCCGCTCGGCCGGGAGAACGCGCGTCGCAGCCACCCCGAACTCGCTTACGCGGAGAGCCTGGAGGCGGCCTGCGCGGACGCCGACCTGCTCTGCGTGCTCACCGAGTGGGCGGAGTTCCGCACCGCCGACCCGGCCGCGCTGGCGCCGCTGGTCAGCGGGCGCCTCGTGATCGACGGCCGCAACTGCCTGGACCGCCAGGCGTGGCACGCGGCCGGCTGGACGTACCGCGGCCTGGGTTGGAAGGAGGCGGCCTGAGATGGCCGGTGACCGGAAGGAGGAGGGCCTGATGACCGGACGGCCCGCAGAACGGACGATCCTGGTGACCGGAGGGGCCGGCTTCGTCGGCGGCAGGCTGATCGGCAGCCTGGTGGCGACCGACCCCTCGGCGCGGATCGTCTCGGTGGACAACTACTTCACGGGTACGCCCGAGCGTCACGTGGACCACCCGAACGTGCGTTACCTGCACGGCGACACGGCCGACGTGGTCACCCTGTGGACCGATCGGAGCCTGCCCCCGCCGGCCGTGGTGTACCACCTCGGCGAATACTCGCGCATTCCGCAGTCCTTCGAAGAACCGGACCGCGTATGGGAGTTCAACCTGCGCGGCACCAAGGAGGTGGTCCGGCTCTGCCGTCTGCACGGCGCCAAGCTGGTGTACGCGGCGTCCAGTTCGAAGTTCGGCAACGACGGCCGGGACGAGCACCTCAACCCGTACGCCTGGACCAAGGCCAAGAACATCGAGTACATCCGCAACACCGCGCAGTGGTTCGGCCTGGACCACGTGATCACGTACTTCTACAACGTCTACGGGCCCGGCCAGATCGCCACCGGTTCCTACGCGACGGTGATCGGCATCTTCGAGGAGCAGTTCCGGGCCGGCCTGCCGTTGACGGTGGTCGAACCGGGCACCCAGAGCCGCGACTTCACGCACATCGACGACATCGTCGAGGGGCTGCTGCTGTGCGCGGAGCGCGGCTCCGGGGACGGCTACCTGCTGGGCCGGGGCGAGGAGCACCGACTGGTCGACGTGGCCCGGATGTTCGGGACCGAGATCGAGATGGTGACGGCCCGCAGAGGTGAGCGGGTCGGCGGTCGGGCGGACAACTCCCTGGCACGGGAGCTCGGCTGGGAGCCCAGGATCTCCCTGCCCGACTACATCGCCGAGTTCGTCGCCACCCGGGGGCCGGTGCCGGTCTCCTGAGCACCGACGGGGTCGACGATCCCGTAGCGCAGGGCGATCGCCACCGCCAACGTCCGGTTGGGACAGTTCAGTTTGGCCAGCACCATGGTGACGTGGCGTTTCGCGCCGTGCACCGAGATGCCCAGCCGGGCGGCGATCTCCTTGTTGCTCAACCCCTCGACGAGCAGCCCGAGGGTCTGCCGCTCCCGCCCGGTCAGCGCCCCGCCGGCCACCCCCGGCAGGCCGCCGCGCTGGTCCGGCACCCGCGGACCGGTTCGGACCCGGCCGGGCGCCGGCAGGCGGCGGAGCACCAGCCGGCGCAGCGAATCCTCCAGGACGGCGGTGGTCAGCTGCTCCAGCGGCAGGAAGCCGTCGACCCGGGCGGTGGCCCAGGATCCCGGCTCCCGTGCGGCGTTGGCGCCGAGCAGGACGAGCAGCCGGGCCTCACCGCGCGGGGTGGCGAACACCGCCCGGGCCCACGGGGCGACCTCCTCGGCGCAGACCAGGACGACCACGTCGGCCCGCCAGAGTTCGACGGGCGAACCGATCCGGTCGTGCGGCTTGGTGGTCACCTCCCCCACCAGGGGCAGGGCGCGGAGCATGCCGGCGATCCCGTGACGGTGCATCTCGCCCTCGGCGACCACCGTCACCGCGAGGGCGGCTCCGCGCCCGGGAGGGGCGGCGGGCCCGCCCGGCTCGGTCACGACGCTCCCCCCAGCAGATCGGCCCACACCCGGACCGCAGCAGGGTCGACGGGGTGGTCCCAACTGCCCTGCGGGCGGGCCCGGGTGCCGACGTGGAAGGCGTTCACACCGCCCGCGAGCAACGGCGCCGCCTCCGGTTCGCGCAGCGTCCCCCCGGCGATCAGCCGGGGCACGGCCCCGCGCTCGCCGGGGGCACCGCGCCCGGCCAGCGCCCGGTGTTCGGCGAGCAGGGTGGTGAGGCCCTCCGCGACGCCCTCCCGGCCCCCCGAACTGAGCACCGCGTCGAGCCCGGGAAGCCCGGACAGTGCCGCCCAGGCCGCCGATCGGTCGGCGGCGAAGTCGATCGCCTTGTGGAAGGTCCACGGACGCCCGTCCAGCACCTCCAGCACGGCCTCGACGGCCGGCAGGTCCACCGCGCCGTCGGGCGTCAGGAACCCGAGGACGAACTCCTCCGCCCCGGCACGCAGCAGTTCCCGGGCCCGGTCCCGCAGTACCTGAACCTCGCCCGCGGCGAAGCCGTCCGCCTCGCGCACCATCACGCGCACCGGCAGGTCGACCGCCGCACGCACCTCCCGCACCGTCTCCGCCGACGGCGTCAGCCCCCACCTCGCCATGTCACTAACCAGTTCGATTCGATCCGCACCCCCGTGCTGGGCAGCCCGGGCGTCCCCCGCGTCCAACGCGATCACTTCAAGCATTGGTCTAGACATACCGGAATGATCTCACAGCGCCTCCGACCGGGCTGTCGTGTCCGCATAACAGAATCACCGGGCGGGCGCCGGGACTTCGCGTAGGCGGACATCCCTCACCGTAGGCGGGTACGAAGGGCGGTTCGATCCCAGAGATCTGGGATCGAATGCGCCATGCCCCCCCCCGGGCCGGCAAGCCCCAATCGCGGGCTCGCCCTCGACGAGGACGAGCTTGAGCGGGGGGCTCGGCGCGGCGAAGTTCGCGTAGCCGGGGCGGCGCCTGGCCGGCCCGGCACCGACCGACTCGGAGCAGAAGGCGACGGAGCCTTCGAGATCGGCGACGCACGGAGCGAGCCGAACACGGGACATGACGATCTCCCCGACCAGGGTGTCCCCGGCGCACCAGGCCGAGCGGGCCGGTGACCCGCGCTCGGAGGAGATGGTCGAGGCGCGTGCCGGTGATCTTCTCCAGCGCGGGCCCGGGCGTCACCGGCGGGATCGGAGCGGACGCAGGCGCGCGCCGCCGGGGGTGCACCCGCGACGGACTGCGGGGCGGGTGGGAGAACGGCGGCGGTCACGGCCGCGACGGTCGGCACGGCGGCGGTGAGCGCCGTGGCCCGGGTGAAGGTCATGACGCACTGTGCGCGGACCGCCCCGGGCCGGGCGGGCGCAACACTCCGCAGGGACCTCCGACGGGCCCAGCCCGGCCACGCGCCGCGCCGGGACGGGCCCGGGACGGGGGACGTCAGGGCGCCACAGGCGCGCCGAGCCGGTCGGCCAGGGTGGCCAGTGCGGCACCGAGCGGGAGGTCGGCCCGTACGGCGGCGAGGTCGTCGGCGCGGGTGGGCCCCTGGTTGACGATCGCGACCGGCTTGCCGGCGCGGGCGGCGCGACGGGCGAAACGCAGGCCCGACAGGACGCTCAGGGAGGACCCGAGGACGAGCAGCGCGCGGGCGTCGTCGACCAGGTCGTAGCAGTGCTGGACCCGGGGCACGGGCACGTTCTCGCCGAAGAAGACCACATCGGGCTTGAGGACTCCGCCGCACACCTCGCAGGGGGCGATCCGGAAGGACTGCGCCAGCTCGGCGGGCAGGTCGGCGTCCCCGTCGGGGTTGGCCGGCACGGACTCGGCCAGGGCCCGGACCTGGGCGGGGAAGGCGCGGTTGAGGGCGTGCAGGCGCTGGTCCAGGCGCTCGCGCGGGGTCGTCCGCCCGCAGTCCAGGCAGACCACCCGGTCGAGCGAGCCGTGCAGCTCGACGGCGTCCGTCGTGCCTGCGGCCCGGTGCAGGCCGTCGACGTTCTGGGTGATGACCCCGGAGACGAGCCCCGCCCGGCGCAGCCGCTGCACCGCGTGGTGGCCCGCGTTGGGACGGGCCCCGACGATGGTCCGCCACCCGAGGTGGCTGCGCGCCCAGTAGCGCCGCCGGTTGCCCTCGGCGGCCAGGAAGTCCTGGTAGGTCATCGGGGTGTGGCGGCGCAGGCTGCCCGTCGGACCCCGGTAGTCGGGGATCCCCGACTCGGTGGACAGGCCGGCGCCGCTGAGGACGGCGACGCCGCCCGCCACCAGCAGACCGGCGAGCCGGTCCAACGACGGAAGGGCGCTGTGTCCTTCGGCCGCGTTCCCGCCCGCCGCGGTCCCGACGACTCCCGCCGGCCCGACGCGGTGCTCGTGGTCGCCGCTGCTCATGCGGGCAGCCTAACGCGCGGTGCCCGCGGGTGCCCCGGTTCGGCCGATACGGGACGGCCGGTCCCCGCGCCGGGTGGCACGGGGCCGGCGCCGGGCGGTCACGGTCGCCACGCCGGACACGGCCGACCCGGCGCCGCGAGCGGTGCCGTCCACGGTGGGCGGGGCGGTGGTGAGCACGCCGCGGACCGTCGCCGGACCGCGGTGGCCTCCGCCGTCCGGGGGAATCCCCCGTGGACGACGGTAGGCGCACCCCGGAGCGGGAAGGCAGGCGCATGTCCGAGGAGGGTGCGGACCGCCCGCTCACCGGCCCGCACCCTCCCTCGCCCGGGTCCGCGCCGCCCCGCGGACCCCGCCCCCCACCCGCCCCGGGCACGAACGCGCA
>NZ_JBEXNT010000182.1:9006-14508 GCF_040611255.1 Kitasatospora sp. NPDC002965
CGCCGCGGGGGCCGCCCCCCCCCACCCCCCCCCCCCACTCTCCGTCCCCGGGCCCCCCCCCCCCGCGCCCCCCCGGCACCACACCGGCCCGGGGACCGTACGGGCACCGGAGCACCGGAACGTACGGGCCCCGGGGCCTGCGCACCCGAGAACACGAGGTACCCACGACATGACGACCCCCCTCAACCGCAGGAACGCCCTGCGCATGGCATCGGCGGCAGCCGTCGGCGCGGGCGCGACCGTCGGCCTGGCCGCGCCGGCCCGCGCGGCCCGACGGGCCCGCACCCTCACCCTGACCGGCAGACGCGCCTCGGCCAACATCCCGGACGTCCTCACCACCGGCACGCCGTACTTCGTCCACTACGAACTCCTGGACACGGAGGGGAGTCCGGCCGGCACCGAGAGCGCCCACTGCCTCCCCGTCACGGTCGGGACGGACGGGGCCCTCGTCATCGCCACCCTGGTCCTCCGCCTGGCCGACGGGACGCTCACGGCCGCCACCGCCTTTCCCCGCCCCCTGCCCGCGCTGACCGAGGTGCTCACGGCGCCCAGGCAGTGGTCCCACACGTTCGCGGTCACGGGAGGCACCGGGGCCTACGACGGCGCCACCGGGGAGATCACGATCGACCACATCAGCCGGGAGGAGGACGTCCTCACCGTCACCCTGGGCTGAGCCCGCACGAGGCCGGGCGCCGACCGGGCGCCGACCGGGCCGCCCCGACGCGGCGGGCCGGACGGGGCCCGGCGGGGCGATTCGGCCGGACGGCACAAAACGGCTTGAGCACCGCTCCGACCGCTGACTAGCGTGCCTGTCATGACCAAGACTCCGGCACCGACCGACTGGCGCGCGACCAACCGCGCGAACTGGGACGAGCGCGTCCCGATCCACGCCGCCAGCGAGTTCTACGACATCGCCGGCTTCGTCGCCGGCAAGGGCGGGCTGCGGGACTTCGAACTGGACGAGGTCGGTGACGTCGACGGCAAGACCCTGGTCCATCTCCAGTGCCACATCGGCCTGGACACCCTGGCATGGGCCCGGCGCGGAGCCACCGTCACCGGCCTCGACTTCTCCGAACCGGCCGTCGCCGTCGCGAGGGACGTCGCGAACCGGATCGGCGCCGCCACGGCCCGGTTCGTCACCGCCGACGTGTACGACGCCGTCGACGTGCTCGACGCGCAGACCTTCGACATCGTCTACACCGGCCTGGGCGCCCTGTGCTGGCTCCCGGACATCGAGCGCTGGGCGCGGACGGCGGCCTCCCTCGTGACCCCGGGCGGCTTCCTCTACCTCGCCGAGTTCCACCCGTTCGGCGACACCCTCGCCGAGGACGGCCGGACCGTCGAGCTGGACTACTTCCACGACGGGCCGACCGTCTGGGACGAGCCCGGCACCTACGCCGAGCAGAACGCCGCGACGACCGCGAACGTGACGGTCGAGTGGCAGCACGGTCTCGGGGAGGTCATCAGCGCCCTCACCGCCGCCGGACTCCGCCTGGAGTTCCTGCACGAGTACGACTACACGCTGTTCGCCCGGTTCCCCGTCCTGGAGCAGAACGCGGGCTACCGCTTCCCCGAGGGCCGGCCGCGCGTCCCGCTGATGTACTCGCTCCGCGCCACGAAGCCCGAGTAGGCGCACCGGCGGAACCGCCACGAACCGCCCGAACCGCCCGAGCCACAGAGGGCTTCGGGGCTTCGGGCAAAGGAAAACGCCCCGGAGCCGGAGCTCCGGGGCGCGGGGGTGGATCAGCCGTTGCTCCGGTCGAACCACTGCAGCCAGTTGGCGCGCGGACCGACGAGGCCGACCGCGGCGTTGCCGGCCTGGAGGCCCGACTGCGCGGAGGGCTGGTGGCCCCCGCCGTGCGCCACCGCGACGGTCGGCGTGACGACGGCAGCCGCAGCGGCGACGGTCGCGATCACGGCGAACTTGCGGAGATTTCCACGAACCGACATCTCAGGTTCTCCTTGGTCAAGGGTTCAGTAGCTGGCTTCCGCCAACCCGGACGGGTCCGGGCGGAGACACGTTTGCACACGAACGTGGAAAGGGCGGGATTCTCGCAAGCCGAACGGTGCGAACGGGTGAGAAGTTACCTCCTGAGGGTGAGTCAGGTTGCGCCGTCCGGAGCCGGGGCCGGCTCACACCCGGGCGCGGGCCCGGGCCCGGGTGCCCGCTCCCGTCCCGTCGGTTCCCCGGCCGGCCACCCCCGGAACGCCGCCGCCCACCGGGGGTCCAGGGCCGAGGACCGCAGGCCGTCGAGCGCGACCGACCCCGGTACGGTCGGCCCGCTCGGCGTCCAGGCCTCCGGCGCCGGCCGCCACGCCGCGGGTACCTCCGCGCCCGCGGCCAGCGCCGCCAGCAGGCGTCGGGCCCGCCGCGGCAGTCGCGCGGTGGACCGGTCCGCGGTCCGGTCGGACACCCAGGTGGCGAAGCGGACCAGCAGGTACATCAGCACCAGGAGGACGACCACGGCCACCAGCGGTGCCAGGACCGGTCCCTCCCCCACCGACGAGAAGACGACCACACCTGCACAGGCGATCGCGGCCGACAGAAGTCCCAGGAAGAGGACGAAGAGCAGTACCAGCGTCAGGCAGCCGGCCAGCAGCCGGATTCCCTCGCCCCGGCCCGTCAGCCGCCTGAAGTCCGGTCCGCGTCCGACGGCCACCAGGGAGGGGTGGTGGCGCACCGCCGCACGGACCTCCCCCACTGGGCGGCGGAGGTCCCGCCCGACGGCCGCGAGCAGCGCGGCCTCCACGTCGTCGGTCGGGCGCGGATCGACGACGGTGACCCACGCCGCCTCCACGTCGACGACCAGTCGCCCCTCCCGGTGCATCCGCACCAGGGCGGTGTCCACGACGCGTTCCGCCCCGCCTGCGACGAACGCCAGCTCGTAGAGCGACAGTCCGGGTTCCACCGCGCTCCCTCCCCCGACCCGTTCGACCGACCGTTCCCCTGACCGCGCTCCCGGCGGCGCCCCCAGCCTACGGGCGGCCTCCGACAACCCCGGTCCGCCCGGTCCGCCCTGCCCGCCCGGTCCCGGCGCCCGGGTGTCGGAACCCGGCAGCAACCCGGGGCGGTTGCACGGCCCCGGAGTCCGGCGGGACCGGAGCCGTCCGCCCGCGTCCCCGCTCGTCACCCGCGGGGAGGGGCGGGCGGACCGGGAACGGTGGACGGACCGGGGAGGAGGGCGGCGGCCAGGGGGGCCGCCGCGACGAGGACGCCGCCGAGCCACATCACGGCCGCCGGGCCGAGGCCGTCGACGATCCGCCCGCCGGCCAGGGCGCCCAGGGCGATGGCCGCGTTGAAGACCGCGACGAACAGCGCGGACGCGCCCTCGGTCGCGTCGGGGGCGGCCCGGGTGAGCCAGGTCTGCGTGGTCACCGACACGCCCCCGTACGCCAGGCCCCAGAGTGCCACCAGGACGACCGCGCCCGGCACACCCCTGCCGACCACGGGCAGCGCCAGGACGGTGACGGCGAGCGCCGCACCGATCCCGGCCGCCGACGCCCGCACACCGCGGCCCACGACGGCGCCGGCCACGAAGTTGCCCACGATCCCCCCGGCCCCGTAGACCAGCAGCAGCACGCCGACCTGCCCGGCCGAGGCACCCGACACCTCTTCGAGGACGGGACTCACGTAGGTGTACGCGGCGAAGTGCCCGGTCACCAGGAGGGCGACGACGATCAGCCCGGTCCGCACCCCGGGGACGGCCGCCAGCCGCAGGACCCCGCCCAGGCCGAGCGCGCGTTCGGCGGGCAGCGGCGGGACCAGCAGCGCCACGGCTGCGGCGACGAGCAGCGCCAGACCTCCGAGCACGGCGAAGGCCTCCCGCCAGCCGGCCGACCCCCCGAGGAAGGCGCCCGCGGGGACGCCGAGGACCGAGGCGAGCGCGACGCCGCTGAAGGCCGTCGCGGTGGCCGGCCCGGCCGAGGCGCGCGGCACCAGCCGGACCGCCACCCCGGCGGCGAGCGACCAGACACCGCCCATCGCCAGTCCGACCAGGACCCGGGCGGCGACCATGACCGCGAACACCGGCGCCCACGCCGCCAGCAGGTTGGCGGCCCCCAGCAGGACCAGCAGCACGCAGAGCGCCCGCCTGCGGTCCCACCGGCCGAGGGCGGACGTGAGCGGCGGGGCGGAAACGGCGGCCACCAGCCCGGTGACGGTGAGCGTCAGTCCGGCGGTGCCCTCGGTGACGTCCATCGCGCCGCCGATCGGGGTGAGGAGCGCGACGGGCAGCATCTCGGAGGTGACGACGGCGAAGGTCGCGGCGGCCACCGCGAGGACGGCCGGCCACCCGCCCGGCGGGCGCGCGACCGGGGCGGAGGGGAGCGACGAGGACGAGGGCGGGAAGGGCGGCCGCGGGGCGGCGGTCGGTGTCAGGGAGTGGTCTGCCATGCGTCCCAGCCAACGCGTCGGCGCAGGTGGGAACAAGGACGGATCACTCACGCTTCCATGAGTCGGGCTCATCGATCGATTCGCCCGCCGTCACGTTCGCACATCCCACATCCGTCACATCCGTCACATCCGTCACGTCCGCCGTATCCGCCACATCCGTGCTCCGGGCGACCGGCGCGCGCCGAGAGGAGTCCCCGCCATGGGCAGTCCGGACCTGCGGGAGCTGGAGTGCTTCCTCGCCGTCAGTGAGGAGCTCCACTTCGGCCGTGCCGGCGAGCGGCTCCTGGTCTCGCAGAGCCGGGTCAGCCAGCTGGTCCGTTCGCTGGAGCGCCGGATCGGGACCCGACTGCTGGACCGCACCAGCCGCCGGGTGCGGCTGACTCCCGCCGGGAAGGACTTCCTGGCCGAACTCGCCCCCGCCTACGCGGCGTTGCGAGACGCCGTCGACCGAGCGACCCGCGCGTCCGCGCAGGGGGTGCGGGGGCTGCTGAGGGTCGGGTTCCAGGGCAGCGCCGGCGCCGGCTTCACGGCCGCCGTCACCGCGTTCCGGCGGGAACGGCCCGACTGCGCCGTCGAGATCACCGAACTCCCGCTGGCCGACCCGTTCGGCGCGGTGCGCCGGGGCGACGTGGACACGGCGGTCGTCCTGCTGCCGGTCGTCGAGGAGGGCCTGACCCTGGGGCTGGTGTTCTCCCGGCAGCCGCACTACCTCGCGGTCGCCCACCACCACCCGTGGGCCGGGGCCGCCTCGGTCGACGCGGAGCAGCTCGCCGGCACGACCCTGATCGACCTGGCGCGTACCGCGCCCGCCTACTGGCGCCGGGCCCAGGTGCCCGACCGCACGCCCGACGGCGTCCCGATCCCCACCGGCCCCGAGGTCCGCACCCTGCAGGAGGGCCTCTCGCTGGCCGCCGGCGGCCAGGGGGCCATGCTGCTCTGCCGGCCGACCGCCGACCACCACCGGCGCGAGGACCTCTGCTACCTGCCCGTCACCGGTCTGCCGGACTCCGCCCTGGGCCTGGTGTGGCGCGCCGGTGACGAGTCGGCTGCGGTCCGCGGCTTCGCCGGCGCCCTGGCCGCGGCCGTCCGGGCGGCGCCGGGCGCGGCCG
>NZ_JBEXNT010000183.1:0-14498 GCF_040611255.1 Kitasatospora sp. NPDC002965
GGCGCCCCCGGCGGCGGCGCCGGCCGTTCGCCCGCACCGCCGCCGGCCCGCCACCGCCACCCCGTACGGCCCGCCCCGCCCGGTCCGCGCCGACCCGGGGCGGCCCCCGGCCGGACCCAGTGCCCGGAGCCGGAAGGAACCCCCGCAGATGCCCGCCCCCGCCCACCCGCCGGTCGCCGGACCGCCCGGCGCCCCGCGCCAGGGAGCCCGCGGATGACCCGGTTCCTGCTGCGCCGGCTGCTGCTCGCCGTCCCCACCGTGCTCGGCGTCACCGTCGTCGTCTTCGCCACCGTGGCCCTCGTCCCCGGAGACCCGGTCACCGCCTTCCTCGGCCCCGGGGCCCCGCCCGAGGCCCGCGCCGAACTGGCCCGGCGCCTCGGGCTGGAGGAGCCCCTTCCCGTCCGCTACCTCTCCTGGTTGGGCCACGCGGCGACCGGCGACCTCGGGACGTCCGTCTCCGCCCAACGGCCCGTCACCGACCTGCTGCTGCCCGCGCTGGGGCAGACCCTGACCCTCACGGCGGCGGCCTTCGTCCTGGTGCTGGTCGGCGGGGTCCTGCTCGGCGCGATCGGCGCGCTCGACCCGCGGGGGGCCGGCGGCCGGCTCTCCGGGGCGCTGTCCACCCTGGCCGTCTCGGCCCCGCAGTACTCGGTGGCCCTGGTGCTGATCGCGGTGCTCTCGGTGCAGCTGCGCTGGCTGCCGGCCGGCGGTACGCACGACGTGTTCGGCGACGGCGGCCCGGCCGACCTGTTGCGTCACCTGGTCCTGCCGGCCGTGGCGTCCGCCCTCGTACCGCTCGGCCTGACCGCCCGCGTGTTCAGGACCGCCCTCGGCACGGTGCTCGCCGGGGAGCTCGCCGACGGGCTGCGTGCCCGGGGGCTGAGCCGGGCGGCCGTCCTGCGGCACTGCGTCCACAACGCCTCACCCGCCCTGCTGACCATCGGCGGGCTCCAACTCGCCTACCTGCTGGAGGGCGTGGTCTTCGTGGAGACGCTCTTCGCCTGGCCCGGCCTCGGCCGGCTGCTGTACGACGCGCTGTCCGCCCGCGACCTGCCGCTCGTCCAGGGCGGGGTGCTGGTGGTGGCCGTCGCCTTCGTCGGCGTCAACCTGCTGGTGGACGCGGCGCACGCACTGATCGACCCCAGGGTGAGGAGCTGACGATGCCCGGGACGACCCCGACGCCCCCGCCGGCGAAGGCCCCGACGCCCCCGCCGGTGGAGGACCCGCCGACGAAGTCCCCGCTCCCGCCGGCCCGGCCGGCCCGGGCCCTGCTGCGCCGCACGGCCCTCGCCCTGCCCGTCACCGCCGTCGTGCTGCTCCTGCTGCTCGCCGCGGCCGCCCCGCTGGTCGCGCCGTACGACCCCGCCGCCGGACACCTCCAGGACCGCCTGCTGGACCCCGGCGCCCCCGGCCACCCGCTGGGGACCGACGGCCAGGGCCGGGACATGCTGAGCCGGCTGGTCTGGGGCACCCGGACGTCGCTGACCGCCGGGCTCCTCCCGGTCGCCGTCGCCGGCACGGCGGGCACCCTGCTGGGCATCGCGGCCGGCCTCGGCGGCCGGGTGCTCGAACAGGCCCTGCTGCGGACACTGGACGTGCTGTACGCCTTCCCCGGGGTCCTGCTGGCCATCGCCGTGGCCACCCTGCTCCGGCCGGGACTCGGCGCCACCGTGCTCGCCCTCTCCGTGGTCCTCACCCCGGCCGTCGCCCGGGTCGCCTTCACCGAGGTGCGGCGGATCCGGACCGCCGAGTACCTGGAGGCCGCCCGGGTGAGCGGAGCCGGCCTGCCGTCCCTCGTCCTGCGGCAGGTGCTGCCCGTGGTGGCCCCGGTCGTCCTCGTCTACTGCTCCTCGCTCGTCGGCCTCGCCGTCGTGTACGCCGCCGGACTCTCCTTCCTCGGGCTCGGCGTCGCACCTCCCACCGCCGAATGGGGCGCCATGATCGACGAGTTGAGGCCGAGCCTGCTCACCCACCCGTGGGTGGCGGTGCTGCCGGCGCTCACCGTGCTGCTGGTGTCGGTGGTCTTCAACACCCTCGGCGACGCCCTGCGCCGGAGGGTCGGCGACACCGGGTGGAGCGCGCTGCCGGAGACCGTCCGATGAGCCCGTCCGACCTCCTGGAGGTCACCGACCTGTCCGTCGTCCACCCGGGTCCGGTCCGGGCCGTGGACGGGGTGTCGCTGGCGCTCGCACCCGGCGCGGCGCTCGTCCTGCTCGGTGAGTCCGGCAGCGGCAAGACCACCCTGGCCCGCACCCTGATCGGCCTGCCCGGCCGGTCCGCCCGCGTCACCGGGCGGATCAGCCTCGCCGGTACCGAGCTGTCGGCCCTGGACGAACGCGCGCTCTCCCGGGTGCGCGGGCGGCGGATCGGCTACGTCCCGCAGGACCCGGGCGGCTCGCTGGACCCGCTGCGCCGCATCGGTCCCCAGCTCGCCGAGGTGCTGCGCCGGCACCGGATCACCCGGGACCGCCGGGCCACCGGCGACGCGGTGGTCCGGCTGCTCGCCACGGCCGGGATCCCCGACCCCGAACGGGTGGCCCGCGCCTACCCCCACGAGCTCTCCGGCGGGCTGCGGCAGCGCGCCGCGATCGCCGTCGCGATCGCCTGTGGCCCCGACCTGGTGATCGCGGACGAACCGACCACCGCCCTGGACGCGCTGGTGCGCGGCCGGATCCTCGACCTGTTCGCCACCCTGCGCGCCGACTGCGGCATCGCGCTGCTGCTCGTCACCCACGACCTGGCGGTGGCCCGCCGGGTGGGCGGCGACGTCGCGGTGATGCGCGAGGGACGCGTCGTCGAGGCCGGGTCCGCCGCGCGGGTGCTGTCCGCGCCCGGGCACCCCTTCACCGCGGCCCTGCTCGCCGCCGACCCCGGAGCCCGCCGATGACCGAGCCCGCACCCGCCCTGCTGGAGGTCCGCTCGGTCGTCAGGCACTTCGCCGGCCGGCCCGCCCTCGACGGGGTCAGCCTGAGCGTCGCTCCCGGCGAGGCCGTGGGCCTGGTCGGCGAGTCCGGTTCGGGGAAGTCCACGCTGGCCCGGCTCGCCCTGGGCCTGCTCGCTCCCGACGCGGGTACCGTCCGGTTCGCCGGCCACGACCCGTACCGGCTGCGCGGCGCCCGGGACCGCTCCGTCCGGGCCCGGCTCCAGTTCGTCCCGCAGGATCCGCGCGGCTCGCTCAACCCCGCGCTGCGGGCCGGTGAGGCGGTGGCCTTCGCGCTGCGGCTGCACGGCACGCCCCGGGCCGAACTGGCCGAGGCCGTCGCCGGGCTGTTCCGGCAGGTCGGGCTGGATCCCGCGCTGGCCCGCCGGTACCCGCGCGAGCTGTCCGGCGGGCAGCTCCAGCGGGTCGCCGTCGCCCGGGCCCTGGCGCCCGGGCCCGACCTGCTGGTCTGCGACGAGCCGACCTCCGCGCTCGACCTCGGCTCCCAGCTGCGGCTGCTGGACCTGCTGACCGGCCTCGGCGAACGGACCGGGCTCGGCTACCTCTTCATCTCCCACGATCTCGCGGTCGTCCGGCACCTGGCCGACCGGGTGCTCGTGCTGCGGTACGGGCGGGTGCTGGAAGAGGGCCCGGTCGCCGACCTCTGGGAGTCGCCCGCACACCCCTACACCCGCGCGCTGCTCGAAGCCGCCACCGGACACGCCCCCCGTCCGGACCCCGCCGACTGACCCGCACGCCCCCACCGCACCCCGCCCCCACCGCACCCGCAGCCCCCCGCACCCGCACACCTGCAGACCGAACGAGGAAGCACCATGACGCACCGTCGCCACCGCACCGTCCGTTCCAGAGCCGCCGCCCTCCCGGCCGCCGCCGCCCTGCTGCTCGCCGCCACCGGCTGCGTGTCCGGCCCGGGGTCCGGCGGGTCCGCCGACACGGGCGGCGGTGCGGAGCGCGGCGGCACCCTGGTCATCGGGGCCACCGGCAAGCTCCCCAACCCCGACACCGTCATCGGCGGCGCCGGCTTCGAGGGCAAGCGCCTGGTCGGCTTCCAGATCTACGAGGGCCTGACCCGCTACGAACTGCTCAAGGACACCGACCGGCCGCCGGTCGTCACCGGCGCCCTCGCCGAGTCCTGGGAGGTCGCCGCGGACGCGAGGACCTGGACCTTCCGGCTCCGCAAGGGCGTGACCTTCCAGGACGGCACGCCGTTCGACGCCGACGCGGTGGTCTTCAACCTGGACCGCTACCTCGACCGGAACAGCCCCGAGTACACCGACGCGCTCGGCGCCGCCGCCAAGGAGTACGCGGGCGGGATCGTCTCCTACCGCAAGACCGACGCCGACCACGTCGAGCTCGTCACCAAGGACCCCAACGGCCACTTCCCCGAGGACCTCGCACACGTCCTCATCGCCAGTCCCACCGCCGTCCGGAAGACCGGCTCCGCGGACTTCGCCGAGCACCCGGTCGGCACCGGCCCGTTCTCCTTCGTCTCGCAGACCGAGGGACAGCAGATCGAGCTCGCCGCCAACCCGGCCTACTGGCGCGGCGCCCCCAAGCTCGACCGGCTGATCGTCAAGTCCCTCCCGGACGCCGCCGCCCGGACCGCGGCCCTGCGCTCCGGCGGAGCCAACTGGATCGAGTACCCCAACCCGGACGACATCCGGACCCTGGAGTCCGACGGGGCCACCATCGCCGCCAACAGCTACGACCACCTCTGGTACTGGATCCTGGACACCGCCAAGGGCCCGTGGCAGGACCCGAGGGTCCGGCAGGCCGCCAACTACGCCATCGACCGCAAGGCGATCGCCGAGAAGCTGCTCCAGGGCACCGCCGACCCCGCCTACCAGGCCGCGCCCCGGGCCACCGGCGCGTACGACCCGGCCGGTGACCTCTACTCCTACGACCCGGCCAGGGCCAGGCTGCTGCTCGCCGAGGCCGGCGTCCCGAACGGCTTCTCCACCTCGGTCACCGTCCCCACCGCGGGCTCCGGAAACCTGCTGCCCGTCCCCATCGCGGAGGCCCTCCAGCGGGACCTCGCCGCCGTCGGCATCAAGGTCGAACTGCGCACCACCGACTGGGGCACGCTGATCGGCGCCGAGGCCAAGGGCCAGGTCGCGCTCGGCTCGGACGCCGTCGCGCAGTCCACCACCCTGTTCCAGTCCGAGGCGCTGCTGCCGCTGTTCGTCGGCTCCAAGAGCCCCTTCTGGACGGGCGGTTACGGCAACCCGAAGGTCGACGCCCTGCTGGCGTCCGCCGCCGCCTCGCCCGACCGGGCGAAGCGGACCACCGACTACCGCACGGCGCTCTCGCTGGTCACCCAGGACGCGCCCTGGCTCTTCGTCGTCAACGACCGCAACCCGCGGGCGCTCGCGCCGAAGGTCCAGGGCCTGGTCCAGCCGCAGTCCTGGTTCCTCGACCTGACCACGGTCTGGGTCCGCCGCTGAACCCCGCCCCTCCCCGCGCAGCCCTCCCCGCCCCTCCCCTCCCCGCACCGCACCGGGGCGGCCCGCACCGGGCCGCCCCAGGAAGGCCACCGCCCCGATGACCGCCCCGATGACCTCGCCGCCCCGTCCGCACGACCCGCCCCGCTGGGGCATCACCCTCCCGTTGCCGGGACTGTCCCTCGACCGGCACCGCTTCCTCGTCGAACGCCTCCCCGACCTCGGCTACACCGACGTCTGGACCGGTGAGGGCGGCGGCTCCGACGCCTTCACCCCGCTGGCGGCCGCCGCCGCGTGGTCCCCGGGCCTGCGGGTCGGCACCGGCATCGTGCCGGTGCACACCCGCGGCCCCGCCGTGCTCGCCCAGACCGCCGCGACGCTCGCCCAACTCGCCCCCGGACGCGTACTGCTGGGCATCGGGGCCTCGGTGCCCGCCCATGTCACCGACATCAACGGCATCCCGTTCGACGAGCCGTTCAAACGCACCCGGGACGTCCTGCGGTTCGTCACCCGGGCCCTGCGCGGCGAGCACGTCTCCGGCGACTTCGACACCTTCTCGATCGCGGGCTACCGGCTGCCGGAGCCGCCGGCCGAACCGGTCAAGGTGATCCTCGGCGCGCTGCGCCCCGGCATGCTGCGGCTCGGCTTCACCGAGGGGGACGGCGCGATCACCAACCTGCTGTTCCCCGAGGACGTGCCGAAGGTGCTGGACGCCGTCGGCCCGCAGCCGCCGGGAAAGGAGCTGGTGGTCAAGGTCTTCGTCTGCCCGACCGAGGACACCGAGCACGCGCGCCGCGCGACCCGCCCGTTCCTCGCCTGGATCCTCAACCGGGAGCCGTACCGGAAGTTCCACGAGTGGCTCGGGAACGGCGAGCTCCTCGCCGAGACCCACCGGCGCTGGGCGGCGGGCGACGTCGAGGGCGCGCGGCGGGCGCTCCCGGACGAGGTGGTCGACGGGCTGTTCGTCAGCGGCTCGCCGGAGGAGTGCCGCCGGCGGATCCTGCGCTACCACCGCCCCGGCGTCACCACGATCCAGCTGTACGTCTCGCTGCCGCCCGAGGTGCTCGCCGACCGGAACCGGCTGCTGGACACCCTCGCCCGTCTCGGCCCGGGCGCCGAGGGCTGACCGCCCGGCAGCGCCGTCAGCCCGTGACGTCCTCGTCGGTCAGCGGCTCCAGGACGCCCCGCGTGTCGAGCCGGTAGAGCACGGTCACGGCCGGGCCGATCAGGAGCAGCGCGACCAGCGACACGACGAGCATCCACTGCAGGGTGGCACTCGCCCCGACGGCCTGACGGACAGTCAGTGACGTGGGCACCAGGTAGGGCCGCTGGGCGACGCCCCAGGCGGCGACCGCCAGGGCTACGGCTGCCACCGCGCTGTACCGGGCCCGGCCCGGGGCGGGCCCGCCGACCAGGACGACGGTGACCGCTCCGGCCGCCACCGACAGCAGGACGAGCAGCAGCCCCCAGCCGTGGGTGAGCCCGTGGTGCACGTACGAGGCGTCGTCGGCGGTCACGACGAGGCCCACCGCGCCGACGACCAGCAGGGCCCCGACGGCGATCCGGGCGCGCAGCCGGAAGTGGCCGACGAGGTCGTGGGCGCCGAAGCGGCGGGCGTCCGCGGTGAGGAAGACCGCGCCGAGCACGGCGGTCGCGCAGACGGCGAGCAGCCCGGCGGTCACCGACGTGGCGTTGGCCCAGGCGTCGGCGGAGGCGGTGGTACCGGGGGAGACCCGGCCGGAGGCGACGCTGCCGATGACGGTGCCGAGGAAGAACGGGGTGAGCAGGGAGGCGACGGCGAAGGTGGCGCCGTAGACCCGGCGGGCGGCGAGAAGGCGGGCGGGTTTGCGCAGGGCGAACCCGGCTCCGCGCAGGACCATGCCGACGGCGGCGAGCGCCAGGGGCAGCCACAGGGCGGTGAAGACGGTCTGGAAGAACGCGGGGAAGCCCGTCCACATCAGCACCAGGACGAAGACCAGCCAGACGTTGTTGACCTCCCAGACCGGTGCCATGGCGTGGTCGATCAGCCACCGGGGGCGCCTACCCCGCTCGGCGCCGCCGGCCAGCAGGTCCCAGAACCCGGCGCCGTAGTCGACACCGCCGCCGCAGGCGTAGGCGGCGATCGCCAGCAGGAGCACCCAGGAGAGGATGTCGGCGGTCACCCGGCACCTCCGGGGGTGTGCCCGGGACCGGCTTCCGCAGGGGGCGGCTGCGCCCCGGCGCCGGCCGGTTCGTGGCGCGGGCCGTAGGGGGTGTCCGTTTCCGGGTTCTCGGCCGCGGCCTCACCGCCGTCGGCCAGGCGCCAGCGGGTGCGCATCTTGAGCAGCACGGTGAGGAACGCCCCGAAGACGAGGACGTAGACCACCACGACGACGCCGAACATCGTCCACAGGGAGGCCGCGCGGGTCGGCGTGACCGCCTCCGAGACGCGCATGTTCTGGTAGACGATCCACGGTTGGCGCCCGACCTCGGTGGTGATCCAGCCGCACTCCACGCAGAGCATGCTGGCGGCGCCGGCGAGGGCGGCGCAGCGGAAGAACCAGCGGGACCGCGGCAGGTCCCGGCGGCGCCACCAGCACCAGGCGTACCAGAGGGCGAGCACGATCAGGAGGCTGCCGATGGTCGCCATGATGTCGAACGCCCAGTGCACGATGGTGGCCTGGGTGGCGGTGGGGCGGTCGGCGGCGGGTACCGAGGCGAGGCCGGTGACCTGCGTGTCCGGTCTGAATCCGGCCAGCACGGAGTCGAGTTGGGGGATCTTGAGGCCGCCCTTGACGGTGCCGTCCTCCTGGAGGCGGCCGAAGAGGTACTCCGGCACATGGGTGTCGGTGTCCCAGACCAGCTCGGTGGCCGCGAACTTGACCGGCTGCTTCTGGAAGACCTGCCGTGCGATGTTGTCGCCGAGGAAGAGCTGCAGGGGGGTGAGGACCGCGGCGACGGTGAACGGCACGGTGAAGCCGAGGCGGTGGTAGCGTCCGCGGCGTCCGCGCAGCCAGCCGACCGCGTAGACCCCGGCGACGACGTACCCGGCGGTGAGGAACATCGCGACGGTGAAGTGCCAGTACTCCGGCCCGAAGATCGGGGTGAAGATCGCCTGCCGGACGTCGACGTTCACGGGATCGCCGTCCGCGTCGAGGGTGAAGCCCTGCGGGGTGTTCATCCACGAGTTGGCCGCGATGATGCCGAACGCGCCGAGGAGGGCGGTGAGCGGCAGCGGCACGCCGAGCCAGAAGTGCGTCCACGGCTTCAGCCGGCGCCAGCCGTAGAGGTAGATCGCGATGAGGATCGCCTCCAGGAAGAACGCCCAGGCCTCGACGCCGAATCCGAGGCCGAAGACGTCTCCCCAGCGGCCCATCATGCCGGGCCACAGCAGGCCGAACTCGAAGGACAGGATCGTGCCGGTGACGACGCCGACGGCGAACTGCACGGCCATCACGGCCGACCACCGCCGCGCCAGCAGCAGCGCCGTCGCGTCGCCCCGGCGCAGGCCGCGGTGGTGCATCACCAGGGTGATGAACGGCAGCGCCACGCCGAACGGCACCAGCAGGATGTGCGAGGCGAGGGTGAACGCCATCAGCTCGCGGGCGGGGAGGAGCTGCGCCGGGGTGCCGGCGAGGAGCTGGGTCGCGGTGTCCACCTGCGGCTCAGCCTCCGGTGGCGAAGCCGGGGAAGAGCGTCATGCCGCCGTCGACGTAGATCGTGGCACCGACCACGTAGTCCATCAGGTCGGAGGCCAGTACGGCCACCGTACGGGCGATGTCCTCCGGGTCGCCGACCCGGCGGTACGGGATCAGCTTGAGCAGGTCGGCCTCCGACTCCGGGGTGTCCCAGGCGTCGCGGTTGATCGGGGTGCGGATGGCGCCGGGCGCGACGGCGTTCACCCGGATCCCCTGCGGGGCCAGCTCCTGCGCCAGGGTCTGCATCATCATCAGGACGCCGCCCTTGGAGGCCGCGTAGTTGACGTGGCCCGCCCAGGGGATGATCTGGTGGACCGAACTCATGCACACGATCTTGCCGGCCGAGCGGGACACCTCCGGGACGACGCCCCGGCGCACGAACTCCTTCGCGGCCTCACGCGCGCACAGGAACTGGCCGGTGAGGTTGACCTCCAGGACCTTGTTCCACTGGTCGAGCGTCATCTCGGTGCTGGCGGCGTCACGCTGCAACCCGGCGTTGGCCACCAGGACGTCGACGGTGCCGAACTCCTCGACCATCCGGCCGACCATGGCGACGACCTGGCCCTCGTCGGAGACGTCCGCCTCGTGTGCGTACGCCCGCACGCCGTACGACCTGATCTCCTCGGCCACCTCCTCCGCGGCGTCGCGGCCGGCGACGTAGTTCACGACCACGTCGGCGCCCGCACGGCCCAGCCCGAGCGCCGTCGCCCTGCCGATCCCCGAGTTCGCGCCGGTGACCAGGGCCTTCTGGCCCCGGAGGACGGGCGGCAGCTCCGAGCGCGGCTCGTCCGCAGGTGAGGCCATGGTCGTCTCCCGTTCGTGGGCTCCCGTTCGGTACGGCGCCACGGTGCCGCCGCCGCCCGCGGGTCGGGGTCCGGCCCGCCGGTCGCTGGGCCGTCCGGCCCAGCGGCGTCCCTCCCGGGGCGTACCGCCCGCCCGTCCTTCCCCGTCGGCGCCCGACCGGTCAGGCCCCGACGGGCCCCTGACCGGTCCGGTCGCTGGGCCGTCCGGGTGCACCGGTCGCCCCGTGCGGCGGCGGACGGACCGGATCCGCCCGCGGTGCGGGAGGGTGCTGCGGGGGGGATGTGCCCCCGGGGTGAGGACCACGAGGAGCAGGATGGGGACACCGGCGCCGGCCCCGGCGGTCGTGGTGGTGATGGGTGTCGCCGCCTCGGGGAAGAGCACCGTGGGCCGTCTGCTCGCGCGACGCCGGGGAGTCCCGTTCGTGGAGGGCGACGACCTCCAGCCGGCCGGGAACATCGCGCGGATGTCGGCCGGCGAGGCGCTCGACGACGAGGACCGCCGGCCCTGGCTCCAGGCCCTCGCGGCCCGGGTCCGCGCGGCGACGGAGCGCGGGGAAGGGGCCGTGATCGCGTGCTCCGCCCTTCGGTACGACTACCGGCGGCTCCTGCGGGCGGCCGGGCCCGGCGTGTGGTTCCTCCACCTGGCTCTGGACCCGGCGGTCGCACGGACCCGGATCGCCCGGCGGACCGGGCACTTCATGCCGCCCGCCCTCCTCGGCTCCCAGTACGACGCGCTGGAGCCGCTGCGGGAGGACGAGCCCGGGCTGACCGTCGACGCCGCCCTCGACCCCGAGGCGATCGTGCTCCTGGCCCGGACGGGTGTCGCGGAGTTCGAGGCCGGGGGACCGCCCGACTGATCGGGCGGGCCCCCGGCCTCGGCGGCGGCCTAGGGGCCGGGCCCGTCCGCCGCCGGCGCGTCGGGCGCGTCCCGGGTCTGCCGTCCCCCGAGACCCTGGGGGTCGGCCGTCCGTGCGCGGGCGCGGCGGGGGGCGTCGTCGAAGCCCCTCTCGACCGCGTCGCCGAGGAGGCGGAGTTCGGTGCGGAGAGCGGGCCGGCAGGTGTCGGGCAGCGCCGCGAGGAGGTCTTCGAGGAGGGACCGGAGCCGCCGGCAGACCTGGACGGAGCTCGCGCCGTAGTCGCGGATCTCGGTGACGCCGAGTTCGAGGTAGTCCTCCCAGGACCGGTCGGGCAGCACGAGGCGTGGCCGGCCGCGGTCGTCCGCGAGCACGTAGTGACCGCGCAGTCCGACGCGGCCGACGGCGTGCAGGAACGCCTCGATGTGGTTCAGCACCTGGACGGCGGTGGTGGGGTCGTTGACGGCGGGGGAGAGGGCGCGGATGGCGATGTCGACGAGGATGCGCAGGGCGAAGGCCGGGTCCTGTTCGATGGTCCGCTCCGCGCCGAGCGCGAGGAAGCCGGTCACCCGGCGCGGGTCGGGCGTGGCCGCGCCGCCGTGGACCCGGACGACGGTGGCGCCGGGGGGCACGAAGTCGCCGACGGGGGCGGCCAGGACGAGGACGCAGTCGTGCCGAGCCGCGAGCTCGACCATGCCGGGCGCGTCGAACGCCTGGATGACCCCTCCGCGTTCCGAGCGGACGAGCACCGCCGGGCCGTCGGCCGGCGGCGTCCCGCCCGGTAGCGCGGACGCCCGGAGGCGGGCCGCAGCGCGGTCGAGGACCTGTTCGCCCTGGCGCCCCACGATGTCGGCGATGGCCACCGGCCGCAGGTTGTGGGTGAAGCGGTTGAGGTAGATCAGCAGGAGCAGGAGGCTCACGGAGACGGCGACACCGGCCAGGGTCACGCCGAGGTTCGGCACGGAGTCGGTCTCGATGCTCCGCAGCAGCGTGTACGCGAACGCGAAGGTGCCGGTGAAGGTGGCCAGGACGGCCTTCTGCAGCCGGTCCCGGTACCAGAGCCGCATGTAGCGCGGCGAGAGCGTGCCGGTGGCCTGCTGGATGACGAGGACGCCGATGGTGACGACGAATCCCAGCAGCGCGATCATCGAGCCGACCACCGAGCTGAGGACGGTGCTCGCGGTCGTCGCGGAGTAGTCCCAGCTCTTCGGCAGCCAGGGCGCGCCGTCCACGGCCGCCGCCGCCTCGGCCAGCGCGACGCCGAGGACGAGCCCGAACAGCGGGACGATCCACAGGCTCGCCTTGGCGTACTGCCGCAGCCGGAACCGGGTGGCCCAGGACATCATGCGGGAGCCAGCAGCACGGTGGTGTCGCCGGTCATCGCGGTTGTCCTCTCGGTGAGTTCCGGGGCCCGTGGGATTCAACCGCGTCGACGAGTCCCGCAGCCGCCCGGCGGGGCCGGACGCGGCCTCCGCCACCTGATCGGCCCTGCGGACGTTCGCCCCGCGGACCGCGGGTGCCGCGGCCGGAGGGTGTCGCCGCCCGCCCGGGACGGTAGGCCGTTCGGGTGTTTTCGATTCGGCTCATGAGTCCCGGGCGCGACTCCCGGCCCGGAGCTGGTTGAGTCGCCGACATGAGCAAGAGTGACGTCGGGGCCCTGTTCGGCAACCGCTTCCTGACCGTGCCCGCCCCCTCGGAGACCTTTCCCGAGACGGGCATGACCGCGACGGACGCCATGCGGCTGGTGGACGAGGACCTCGTCATGGAGGGCGACCCGCAGCGCAACCTCGCCACGTTCGTCACCACGTGGATGGAGCCGGAGGCGCAGCGGATCATCGCCGAGAACCTGCACCGGAACTTCATCGATCACGCGGAGTACCCCATCTCCGCCGAGATCGAGCAGCGCTGCGTGCGGATGCTCGCCGACCTCTTCAACGCGCCGGGCAGGACCACCGGATGCCGGACCCAGGGCTCGTCCGAGGCGATCATGCTCGGCGCGCTGTCGCTGAAGTGGAAGTGGCGGGAGCGCCGCAAGGCGGCCAACCTGTCGGTCGACCGGCCCAACCTGGTCTTCGGCGGTGACGTCCACGTCGTGTGGGAGAAGTTCTGCCGCTACTTCGACGTCGAGCCGCGGATCGTGCCGCTCGCCGAGGACAAGTACACGATCGGCCCGGAGGACGTCGAGCCCCACCTCGACGAGAACACCATCGGCGTCGTCGCCGTCGTCGGCACCACCTTCACCGGCCACAAGGACGACGTCGTCGGGATCGACGAGCTGCTGCGCGGGATCCGCAGGAAGCGGGACCTCGACATCCCGATCCACGTCGACGGTGCCAGCGGCGGCTTCGTGTGGCCCTTCCTCTACCCGGACTCGAAGTGGGACTTCCGGCTCGAACAGGTCCGGTCGATCAACGTCTCGGGACACAAGTACGGCCTGGTCTACCCCGGCATCGGCTGGCTGGTCTTCCGCGAGGAGTCGGACCTGGCCGAGGACCTCGTGTTCTACGAGAACTACCTGGGCAAGACCGACGCGACGTTCACGCTGAACTTCTCGACCGGCGCGTCGATGGTGCTCGCGCAGTACTACAACTTCGTGCGGCTGGGCCGTCAGGGCTACACCTACGTCATGGAGACGATGCAGACGAACGCCCGCGCGTTGGCGGACAACCTGCGGGACAGCGGCCGGTTCGAGGTGATCGGCAGCGGTCTCGAACAGCTGCCGCTGGTCGCCTTCCGCCTCGCCGGCGAGCACTCCTACGACGAGTCCGACATCGCCTGGCAGCTCTCGGCCGAGCGCGGCTGGATGGTGCCGGCGTACACGCTCCCGCCCAACGCGGAGCGGGTGAAGATCCTGCGGGCCCTGGTCAAGGAGACCCTGAGCCGCGGTCAGATCGACCGCCTGACCCAGGACATCGCCGATGCGTGTGCCACCCTGGACCGCAAGGGGGCGACCACCGAGGTCGAGCGGGCCCAGGTCAAGCGCGGCAGCGGCTACTGACGGTCGCGGCCGGCGCCCTTCCGGGCCGGGTGACAGGGCGGCTCCCGCCGGCCGTCCTCCACGCCGGCCGTCCTCCACGCCGGCCGGCGCCACGCGCCGACGTCCGGCACGGTCCGGCGACCCCGTCCGGGCGGGGCCGGTCTTCGTGAACGGCTGCCGGCGCCGGTGAGCCGCTGACATACTCGGCCCATGCCTGAAGAGGTGCGGAGGCGACGTCCCGCCGTTGAGGCCGCAGGCCGATCGGACGCGGTGGGGGTGACCGGCCGGCCGGCGCCCGTGGTGCTGCCCCCGGCGCTGCGCGTGGGGCTCGGGTCGATCGCGGCCCTCGCCGCGCTGGTGGTCGTCCTGCTCGGGATCCGGTACGGCGACGCGGGCGGGCCCGGCAGGGCGGACGCGTGGATCCTGACGGCGGTGGACGGCGCGGGGCCGCCGTGGCGGTACGTCGCGCTGGCGACGGACTCCCTGGGGGAGCCGGTGGGCGCGGCGACCCTGGTCGCGGCACTCGTGACGGGCTGCCTGCTGCTTCGTCGACCTCGCGCAGCGGTGTTCCTCGTCGTCGGCGTCGGCATCTCCGTGGGTGCGACGACGCTGCTCAAGCACCTGGTGGGACGCACCATCCACGGCGGGTACCTGTCCTACCCGAGCGGTCACACCGCCTTCGCCACCGCGCTCGCCCTCGTGGTGGCGATGCTCGCGACCCGCGGCCGAGGCCGGGACGGACCCGGCCACGGCCGCACGGCCGCCACCCTGCTCGTGCTCGCCGCGGCGCTGGTCGCCGGCGCCC
>NZ_JBEXNT010000184.1:0-14117 GCF_040611255.1 Kitasatospora sp. NPDC002965
CGCCGAAGCTCTTGCCCACCGGCTTGCTCTTGCCGCCCTTGCCGACCAGGTGCACCGGCAGCAGGTCGCGGGCGGGCTCGCGCCCGGGCGTCAGCCCCGGTGGTCGTGGACCGCGTTGGTCTCCTGGATCTTCTTCCACGACTTCGGCTCCGGCGGCACGTCCGCCGCGCCGGACGCCGGGGCGGTCGCCGACGGGGCGGTCGCCGACGGGGCACCGAACGACGGAGCCGACGACGCGACGCCCGCCGCGACGCCCGACGAGCCGACCGCCGGCTTCCCGACGGTGAACAGCCAGGTGTTGAACAGCCCCCCGAGCGGCTTGCCGGAGATCCGCTCCGCGTACGCCTGGAACTGCTGGACGGTGGCGTTGCCGTACTTGCGCTCGGTCGGCCAGCCCTTCAGGATCCGGAAGAACTTGTCGTCCCCGACGGTGTTGCGCAGCGCCTGGACGGCCAGCGCCCCCCGGTCGTAGACGGCGGCGGCGAACTGGTGGTCCGCGCCCGGGTCCCCCGGCTTGACGGTCCAGAAGGCGTTGTCGGCCGGGTAGAAGGCGTAGACGTAGTCGGCCAGTTCCTGGGCGGTGCCCTCGTTCTCGTGCTCGGACCAGAGCCACTGCGAGTACCGGGCGAAGCCCTCGTTGAGCCAGATGTCGCTCCAGCGCTGGACGGAGACGCTGTCGCCGTACCACTGGTGCGCCAGCTCGTGGACCACCACGCCGGTGTTGGCGCCGCGCGCGAACTGGGCGGGGCTGTAGAAGATCTGGGTCTGGGTCTCCAGCGCGTACCCGGTGCGCACGTTGGGCACGTAGCCGCCGAGCGAGCCGAAGGGGTAGGGGCCGAAGTACCCGCTCAGCCAGTCGGCGATCTCGCCGGTCCGCTCGACGCTGGCCCGCGCGGCGCCGTCGTTCTCGCCGAGGTCCTTGCTGTAGGCGGTGGTGACGGGGAGTCCGCCCGCCGTGGTGTCGGTGTAGAGGTCGAACCTGCCGATCGCCAGCGTGGCCAGGTAGGTGGCCTGCGGCTTGGGCTGCCGCCAGTTGTAGCGGGTCCAGCCGGCCCGCGAGCTCTGGGTCAGCGTGCCGTTGCTGATCGCCTGGGTGCCGTCGGGGACCAGGACGGAGACGTCGAAGCTGGCCTTGTCGGTGGGGTGGTCGTTGCTCGGGTACCACCAGGCCGAACCCTCGGGCTCGTTGGCGACGACGCCGCCGTCGGGGGTGCGGATCCAGGCGGAGTAGCCGCCGCGCTCGACCTCGCCGGGCTTGTCGGCGTACCGGACCACCACGGTGATCTGGCTGCCCCTGGCGATCGTCCGGGCGGGGGTGATCTCCAGTTCCTGGTCACCGGTGGCGGCGAACCTGGCGGGGCGCCCGTTGACCAGCACCTCGTTCACCTTGAGCACGAAGTCCAGGTTGAACCGGGTGAGGTCCTGGGTGGCGGTGGCGAGGAGGGTGGCGGTGCCCTCCAGCTCGTCGGTGACGGGCTGGTACTTGAGGCGGATGTCGTAGTGCGAGACGTCGTAGCCGCCGTTGCCGGCGTTCGGGTAGTAGGAGTCTCCGATGCCGGCCGCGCCTTGGCCGGCCTGGGCGGCGGAGGCGGGGACGGACAGGAGCAGGGCGAGCGCGCCGGCAGCGGCAGAGACGATCAGCCTCTTGCGCACAGGGGTCCTCCACAGGATCGCTGGGACAACGGGTCGCAACGATCCTTGTCCCGGCGGACCTCGTCTCACGCCTTGGAGATGAAATGTTCATGAGAAGAAACAGGCCGACATCACCGTGCCGCGCCCGTGCCGCGCCCGTGCCACGTCCGGCCGGGTGCGGCCTCCGCCGCGCCCGGACCCTCACGCCCCCAGCGCCACCGGCGCCCGTACCAGCGAGCCGTACTCCGTCCACGACCCGTCGTAGTTCTTGACGTGCGGGTACCCCAGCAGCTCGGTCAGCGCGAACCAGGTGTGGGCCGAGCGCTCGCCGATCCGGCAGTAGGCGATCACCTCGCGCTCGGACTCGACGCCCTGCACGCCGTAGAGCGCGCGCAGTTCCTCCGCCGACCGGAAGGTGCCGTCCTCGTTGGCCGCCTGCGACCACGGGATGTTCACCGCACCGGGGATGTGCCCGGGCACCTGCGCCTGTTCCTGCGGCAGGTGCGGCGGCGCCAGCGCCTCGCCGCGGTACTCGGCGGGCGAGCGGACGTCCACCAGCACCGCGTCCGTACCGGGCTTGGCGAACACCTCGGCCTTGGCGAGCACCTCGTCCCGCAGCGCCCGGACCTCGGGGTGCTCGGGTTCGGTCATCCGGTACCCGCTGTGCTGGTAGTCCATGACCTCCCGGGTGAGCGGGCGCGCCTCCAGCTCCCACTTCTTGCGCCCGCCGTCCAGCAGCCGCACCGGCCCGAAGCCGCGCAGCCGCATCAGCCAGTAGGCGTACGCGGCGAACCAGTTGTTCCGGCCGCCGTAGAGCACCACGGTCGTGTCGTCCTCGACCCCGGCGGCGCGCAGCAGGTGCTGGAGGCCGGTGCGGTCGATGTAGTCGCGGCCGACCGGACTGTGCAGGTCGGTGGCCCAGTTCCAGCCGACCGCGCCGGGGATGTGGCCCTGCTCGTACGCCCCGGTGCTCTCGTCCACCTCGACGACGCGGAGCGTGCCGTCGTCCAGGTGACGCGCCAGCCACTCCGTGTCGACCAGCGTCTCGGGGTGTGCGTAGCCGTTGCCGGTCATCGACGCCCTCCTTCACTCGGACGGACCCTTCGAACCTACGTCCGCGCCCGCGCCCCGGCCACCCGCCGGCCCCGCACCCGCCGCTACGCCGGGGTGCCGGCCGGGCGCGCCACGTAGTAGAGGTTGAGCACGTCGCCCTCGACCCGCCGGGTGTCCACCGTGCCGAACCCGGCCTCCGCCAGCATCCGCCGGGCGGTCTGCTCGCCCCAGACCGTGCCCAGCCCGGCGCCGCCCTCGCCGAGCGAGACCGTCATGCAGTAGAAGACCGAGAAGGCGTACAGCGCGGGGCCCAGCGGGTGGTCGAGGTTCTCCTCCAGCCGGCTGCTCGCCGCGATGTCGCCCATCAGGAAGACGCCGTCGGGCCGCAGCGCTCCCGCGACGGCGCTCAGGGTGGGGGCCGGCCGGGCCAGGTCGTGGATCACGTCGAACGCGGTGACCAGGTCGTACGCGCCGGTGAGCCGGGCGGAGTCGGCGAGCACGAAGCGGGCGTTGTCCAGGCCCTGCGCGGCGGCCTCGGCCTCGGCCGCCCCGATGCCCTTCTCGGAGATGTCCACGCCGGTGAACCGGCTCGCCGGGAAGGCCCTCGCCAGGACGTTGACGGCGTGGCCCTGTCCGGTGCCGATGTCGACCGCGTCGATGCCGGCCCGCAGCCGCTCGGTCAGGCCGGGCACCAGGGGCACGACCCCGTCCACCAGCACCCGGTCGTAGACCGCGGCGGTCTCCTCGCCCTGGAGGGCCTGGAACCGCGGGTACGCCGAGTAGGGCAGGCCCCCGCCCTCGCGGAACGCCGTGACGACCCGCTGCTCCACCTCGCCCATCAGCGCGAGGTACTGCATCATGCCCGCCACGTTGTCCGGCCCGGCCGCCCGGGTCAGCGAGGCGGCGTGCTCCGGCGGCAGCCGGTAGCGGCCGTGCTCGGGGCCGGGCTCGGGCCCGGGCTCGTACTCCACGAAGCCGCCGACGGCCATGCCGCCGAGCCACTCCCGGACGTAGCGCTCGTCCAGCCCGGCTGCGGCGGCGATCTCCCCGCTGGTCGACGGGGCGAGGCCGGCCATCGTGTCGAAGAGCCCGGTCTGGTGGCCGACGCTGGCCATGATCCCCAGGCAGGCGTCGTTCAGCACCTGCACCACGCGACCCGCGAACCGCTCCTGCTTCGCCGGGTCCGGCTCCCGTGCGGACATCGTTCCTCCTGCACAACTCGGGACGTGCGCGAACCCTCCCCTCGTCACGCTACGCCGCCCCGGGCTACCGTGCGGGCCAGGGCACCTCCGGCCGCCGCTCGTAGGCGTACCCGGCGGCGTCCCAGCGCGCGCCCTCCTCGGCGAGCCGCCGCTTGAACCCGTCCCAGTCGAGGGCGGCCTTCGGCGACCAGCCCAGCTCGGCCAGCGCGGGCAGCCGGGGCAGCAGCATCAGGTCCAGTTCGTAGGGGGTGTCCAGGGTCTCGGTCCAGAGCGGTGCCTCGATCCCGATCACCGACCCGGCCGGCAGCTTGAGCACGTTGTCCGGATCCCAGGTGTAGGCGTGCCGGGCGTCGATCGTGCCGGCCCAGACCAGCCCGAGCGGGTAGGACTTCTCGTACTTCATGTCCAGGTAGCTGCGGCCGGACGGCGACATGATCACCTTGGCGCCCCGCTCGGCGGCCTGCCCGAGCTCGACGTCGCGCCCGCCGCGGCCGTCCCAGTACTGCAGCACCCCGACCCCGGCCGGCGCGGCCTGGTTCCAGCCCACCGGCGTCTTGCCCGCGGCCAGCACCTGGGCGTTCACCTGCTGCACGAACCCCGCGTACTCCTCCGAGGAGATCGTCTTCACCTCGTCGCCGCCGATGTGCAGGTACGGGCCGGGGGTGAGCCGGGCCACCTCGGCGATCACCTCCCGGGTGAACGCGAAGACGGCGTCGCCGGTCGGGCAGAGCGTCGAGAAGCCGACCTCGATCCCGGTGTACGGCCAGGGCCGGGCGCTGCGGGTGCAGTCGAGCTCCGGGTAGGAGGCGAGGACGGCGTTGCTGTGGCCGGGCAGGTCGATCTCGGGGACGACGGTCAGGTAGCGCTCCTGCGCGTACCGGACGATCTCCTGGTAGTCGGCCGCCGTGTAGAAGCCGCCGGGGGTGCCGTCCACCTCGCTCACCGCACCGACCCGGGTGAGTTCGGGCCGGGACGGGATCTCGATCCGCCAGCCCTGGTCGTCGGTCAGGTGCAGGTGCAGGTGGTTGACCTTGTACAGGGCCAGCCGGTCGATGAACCCCTTGACCTCGGCGGGGGTGAAGAAGTGCCGCGCCACGTCGAGCATCGCGCCCCGGTAGGCGTAGCGGGGGCGGTCCTCGACGGTGACCGGCGCGACCGTCCACTCGGTGCCGTCCGCCGCCTTCGCCGGGCCCTCGATCTGCGGCGGGAGCAGCTGCCGCAGTGTCTGGGTGCCCCGGTAGAGGCCCTCGGGGGTGCGGGCGGAGATCCGGACGCCGGTGGCGTCGGAGGTCAGCCGGTAGCCCTCGGCGCCGGTCTCTGCGGGGAGGGCGGGGTCGAGCAGCAGGCCGATGCCGTCGGCCGCCGCGTCGCCGTCGGCCACCACCTCGACCGGCAGGCCGGTCGGGCGGCGCAGCGCCTCGGCGAGCTGCCCGGCGATCCGCCGCACCTCCTGCGCCTGCTGCGCCGGGGCGTCCGGAGCGGTGGCGGTCCGGACGGCGGTGCGGGCGGTGAGCCGGTAGCCGGGCCCGGAGCCGGTGGTGGCGGAGAGCGGCGCCGGGACGATCCGGTCGGCGGTGCGCGGCCCCGCCGGGGCGGCGGCCGGCCCGGCGCCTCCGGGCCCGGCGTCCCCGCCGCCGGCCGCCCGCTGCACGCCGAAGCCGACGGCCGCGAGAAGCAGCACGGCTGCGAGGACGAACACTCCGCGGGCCCGGGCGGAGAGCCCGGCTGTTCGAATCGGCACGGTCGCTCCCGGTGTCGTCGCGCAGTCGACCGGCCCGCGTTCACGGCCGGTTCACCGGAATGGTCTCAACCAATTCCCCGCTTGTCCCGCGCTTCGTACGAATTCGCCGTGCTGAGGCGCGGCGGCCCGGACGGCTCCGCTACGAGAACAGCACCGAGCGGACGTGGAGGCGCCGCCCGGCCGAGCCACCCGGCTTCAGCGTGTAGTAGATGTCGCCCCTGCACCCGAACTCCAGGAACTCGACGGCGCTCCCGCCGGTCCGGTTGACGGGAGCGAAGGCCGGGTCGGCCTCGGTGGCCCCCGGGAGGTCGATGCACGTCCCGCTCGGCGGATCGACGAGCTCGCCACGCTGGTCGGCCCCGCCGTCCCGGTAGGTGTAGCGGAAGACGCCGTCGGCGGCGTTGGCGGAGACCGGGACGGCGAGGACGAGAGCGACGGCGCTGGTGGCGGCGAGCACGGCGTTGCGGAGACGCATGACGGGTGGCCCTTTCAGGGCGGTACCGGGTGGTACCTGGGTAATTGATGCGAGTTCACCCTAGAGGCCCAAAAATCGGTGAAACGATTCTGCTAATCCATCCTTTCGGGTGGTTTAGCACCATTTCCCGCTACCTTCCGTCACCGCACGGCCGTCGTCGGCGCCACCGCCGCCCCGTTTCACCCCGGCGGCGCGGTGAAGCGGTACCCGGAGTCGATCAGCACCGGAAGGTACGTCTTCAGCGCCGCCACCGTCTGCGAACGGTCCCCGCCACCGTCGTGGTTGAGCACGATCGCCCCGGGCCGGACGTCCTTGAGGATCCGGTCGGTGATCACACCCGTCCCCGGGCGGGCCCAGTCCCGGGGGTCCACCGACCAGGCCATCGGCCGCATCCCCAGGTCGGCGCTCACCTTGAGCGACGTCGAGGACCAGTCCCCGCCGGGGGCGCGGAACCAGGTCGGCACCTTCCCGGTGGACCGGTGCAGCACGTCCGAGGTGCGTTCCAGCTCCTCCCGGACCTTCGACTCGGAGAGGCTCCGCAGGTCGGGGTGGGACCAGGTGTGATTGGCGATGTGGTGGCCCCGGGCGGCGATCTCCCGGACCAGCCCGGGGTGTTCGACCGCGTTCTCCCCGATCAGGAAGAAGGTGGCCCGGATCCCGTACTGCTCCAGCAGCGCCAGGACGGTCGGGGTGTGGCGGGGGTCGGGACCGTCGTCGATGGTGAGCGCGACCACCCGGCGCTCGGCGTCCAGCTCGTACACGGGCCGGGTCTCGGCCGCCGTCAGCGCCCGCGCCACCGGTGGTGGCACCGACGGGGCGGCGGTCGGGGAGGGCGCCGCGGACGGCGACGGGGACGGGGAGGGTTCCGCCGGGGGCGACGGGTCGGCGGAGCCGGGTACCGCGCCCGGGCCGGGCGGGCCGGCGGCCTCGGCGCCCTCCGCCGCACCCCCTCCCCCGCCCTCGGCCGGACCCCGGCAGCCGGCGATCCCGAGCAGCGACATCCCGGCCGCGACCAGCAGCAATCTTCGCGAAGTAATCTGACGATCAGACAGCATGTCGAATGTCTCCCCCGTTCACCGCCCCGCCTCCCGGCGGCAACTCCGACGAGCTCGATCACCACCCTGACGGACCAAACCGCAGCTCATCCCCCCTCCCCCCGACCGGAGCCGGGCCGGGCCCGCTAGTCTGACCTCTCCCAGTGTGATGATCTGTCTTCAGAGGACGTGGCCATGACGACGAGTCAGGACTTCGCCGACCAGCCCGACAACGACGCCGCCGAGCTCAGCCAGTGGGAGAAGTACGGGGTCGACACCAGCGCCCCGCACTCCGCCCGCGTCTACGACTACTGGCTGGGCGGGAAGACCAACTTCCCGCCGGACCGCGCCATGGGTCAGGCCATCGAGCAGGCCGTGCCCAGCGTCAAGGCGATGGCCAAGGAGAACCGCGCCTTCCAGGGCCGCGCCGTCCGCCACCTGGCCGAGCAGCAGGGCATCCGCCAGTTCCTCGACCTCGGCACCGGCATCCCGACGTCGCCGAACACCCACGAGATCGCCGAGGCGGCCAGCCCCGGCACCCGGGTGGTGTACGTGGACAACGACCCGATCGTGCTGGCCCACGCCCGCGCGCTGATGGTCTCCACCCCGGCCAGCCGCACCACCTACATCCACGCCGACCTCGGCAAGCCCGCCGAACTGCTGTCCGACCCGGCGCTCACCTCCACGCTGGACCTCTCCCAGCCGGTCGGCCTGCTGATGATCGCCGTCCTGATGCTGATCGCCGACGAGGACGACCCGTGGGGCAAGGTCGCCGCGCTGCGGGACGCCCTGCCGGCCGGCAGCTTCCTCGCGCTCACCCACCCCACCCAGGACTTCGACCCGGTGGCCGTCGGCAAGGTCGCCGACGCCGCGCGGGCCGGCGGCATGACCCTCGTCCCGCGCACCAAGGAAGAGGTCTCCCGGTTCTTCGACGGCTGGGAGCTGATCGAGCCGGGCGTCTCCCCGGTCATGGCCTGGCACCCGGACGGCGAGCAGCCGGCCGACCCGTACGCCGCGTACTACTGGGGCGGCGTCGCCCGCAAGCTCTGAACGCCCACGACGGGCCCGGCCCCCGCACGCCGGGGGCCGGCCGGCACACCGGCCACGGGGCCGGGTCGGGGGCAGGGACGGGGGCAGGGGCAGGGGCACGGACGGGGGCGGGGGCGGGACGGGGCCGGCGGGCTACTTGAGCAGCCGGGAGAGCCGCCGGTCCGCCAGCAGCCGGCCCCCGGTCTGACAGGTCGGGCAGTACTGGAACGACGAGTCGGCGAGCGACACCTCCCGCACGGTGTCCCCGCAGACCGGGCACGGCTGCCCGGTCCGGCCGTGCACCCGCAGGCCGAGCTTCTTCTCCGCCTTCAGCTCCCCCGCCGCCAGCCCCCGGGAGCGCTCCACCGCGTCGCGCAGCGTCGACCCGAGCGCCTCGTACAGATGCGCCGTCTCCTCCTCGGACAGGCTCGACGCCAGCTTGTAGGGGGACATCCGGGCCGCGTGCAGCACCTCGTCCGAGTAGGCGTTGCCGACGCCGGCCAGCACGCCCTGGTCCCGCAGCACGCCCTTGATCCGGCGCTTCTCGCCGTGCAGCAGTTCGGCGAAGCGCTCCGGGGTGAATCCGGGGTCGAGCGGGTCCGGGCCGAGCCGGGCCACCCCCGGGACCTCCGCGGGGTCCCGCACCACGTACACCGCGAGGCCCTTCCTGGTGCCCGCCTCGGTGAGGTCGAACCCGTCCCCGTCCGGCCCGTCGAGCCGCACCCGCAGGGCGAGCGGGTTCCGCCCGCCCGGCCGCGGCGGCTCCGCGGGCAGGCTCTCCTTCCAGCGCAGCCAGCCCGCGCGGGCCAGGTGGACCACCAGGTGCAGGTCCCCGGCGGCGATGTCCAGGAACTTCCCGTGCCGGACGACCGGCCCCACCGTGCGCCCCTCCAGCGCCGTGACCGGCGGGTCGTACGTCTTCAGCGCACTGATCGCCACCGGCTGGACCCGGGCGATCACGCGCCCGGTCAGCCGCTCGGACAGGTAGGCGGTGAGGGCCTCGACCTCGGGCAGCTCCGGCATGCGCCCAGTCTCGCGCAGCCGCCCGCGCTCCGCCCCCGCTGCGACCACGCTGCGACCCCGCACAGCACCACCGCGCACCGCGGCCCCGGCGGCTCTCTTTGCCGACCGGCCACCCCCGGCGCAGGCTGGGAGGTGGACCGCGCACCACCGAGGGAGGCCGCCCCGCCATGTGCACGCTGGAGGAACAGATCGACATCGACGCCCCGGTGCTCGCCGCCTGGGAGCAGCTGCACCGCGTCCACGACTACCCGCGCTTCGTCGACGGCGTCCGCAGCGCCCACCCGCACGGCCGCAACCTCGCCCACCTCGGGGTCGAGGTCTCCGGCAGCGAGCACGACGTCGAGACCGAGATCACCGACCGGGGCCGGGGCCGGGTGATGGCCTGGCGGACCCTGGACGGCCTCGACCTGCACGGCGCCTTCGCCCTGCTGGCGCTCGACCGGGAGCACACCCGGCTCCAGGTCCGGGTGGAGTACGACCCGGAGGCGGTGCACGAGGCGTTCGGCGGGCCGCGCGGTTTCGCCCAGGCCGGGGCGATCGAGCGGACCGTCCGGGCCGACCTGGAGCTGTTCCGGGAGCTGGTCGAGGCCCGGATGGCGGCTGCCGCCCGGCCCGCCGACCCGGTCGTCGCGGCGCCCGGCACCCAGGACGTAAACGGCCCGTAAGTGCAGCTCAGGGCCGTGGTGAGGATCTTCACAGGGGGCGCCCGGAACAGTCGTCCGGGTTTCAACCTGTGGCAGACTCGGATGCTATGCAGACCCACACCGGCCCGGTCGGCCCGGCTTCCAGGACGCTCCGCGCGGCGGTCTTCGCCGCGCTGCTCGTGCTGCTCGCCGGGCTCGGCCAGGTGCTGGTCACCGGCCGCCCGCTGCCGCTCGGCACGCTGGCCGTGGCCGGGGCCGCCGTCTTCGCGGTGGCGTTCGCGCTGGCCGGCCGCGAGCGCGGCTACCGGGCCGTCGCGGCGGTCTTCCTGCCGTTGCAGCTCGGCCTGAGCGCCCTGTTCGACCTCGCCCAGTCCACCTGCCCCTCGCTGCCGCCGGGCGCCGCACGCGGCCTCGAACCGCTGCTCTGCGGCGGTGGCTCGCTCGGCGGGTTCCTGGTCGGTCACGGCCTCTCCCGACCGACCAGCCTGCTGCTGCTCCTGCTGCTGCACTCGGCGATCGCGCTGGCCGCCGCCTTCTGGCTGCGCCGTGCCGACGCCGCGCTGACCGGCCTGGCCGGGTCGGTCCGGATGCTCGGGGACTTCGCCCGGCGCTTCCTCTCCGCCGCCGGCCGCTGGGTGCTGCTGCTCGTCGCGCCGCGCCCGGCCCGCCCGGTCGTCCGGATGCCGTTCCCGCGCGCCAGCCGGGTCCGGGTACCGGCCGAGTCCGTCCTGCTCCGGCCCGCCGTCCGGCGCGGCCCCCCGGTGTCCGCGCCGGCCTGCTGAGCGACCCCGTCTCCCCGGTGGTCCTCCGCCGGTCGTCCCGCCGCGCCCGCACGCACGCCACGAGCACCAGGACGACGTCACCATGAGCACCGCCCCGAAGAACCCGAAGAACCCGAAGAACCCCAAGAACACCAAGGGCGCCACCGGCCCCAAGGCGTCCGCCAGGGCCGCCGCCCGCCGGGCCGCCACCGAGCGGATGCGCGAGGAGCGCGAGCGCACCGAGCGGTCCGCCCGGATCCGCCGCCGCACCGTGGTCGGCGTCGCCTCCGCCGCCGTGCTCGCCCTCGCGGCGGGCGTGGCCTTCGCCGTCGGCGGCTCCTCCGGCTCCGGCGACACCGCGGCCACGGGGCCGCTGGTCACCCCGGCCAACGCGGGCGCCGACGGCACCGTGATCACCTACGGCAAGGCCGACGCCCCGCACACCCTGGAGGTGTACGAGGACTTCCGCTGCCCCTACTGCGAGCAGCTGGAGACCACCACCGGCGCGACCATGCAGCAGCTCGCCGACGCCGGCACGTACAAGATCGAGTACCGCCTGGCGACCTTCCTCGACCAGGGCCTCGGCGGCAAGGGCTCGCGGACCGCGCTGGCCGCCGCCGGTGCGGCGCTGAACGAGGGCGTGGACAAGTTCAAGCAGTTCCACGACGTGCTCTACGCCAACCAGCCGGACGAGCGGGACGACGCCTTCGCCGACGTCAACCACCTGCTCGACCTGGCCGGCCAGGTGCCGGGCCTGAAGACCGACGGCTTCGTCAAGGCGGTCCAGGACGGCACCTACGTGCCCTGGGCCGAGCAGGTCAACAAGGCCTTCGACAAGAGCGGCGTCACCGGCACCCCGACCGTCCGGCTGGACGGCAGGAAGCTCGACGTCTTCTCGGGCGGCGCCCCCGCCACCCCGGAGCGCTTCACCGCCATGGTCAAGCAGGTGACCGGGTGACCGCCGCCGCCCCCGCGACCGGTCCCGGCGCACCCGGGAGCGGCGCACCCGCCCGCCGCGCCGGCCTCGGCGCGAGCCGGCCGTTCGCCCTGCTGCTGGTGATCGGCGGAGCGCTCGGGCTGTTCGCCTCCGCCGTCCTCACGCTGGACAAGATCCGGCTGCTGGAGGATCCGTCCTACGTCCCCAACTGCAACATCAACCCGATCATCAGCTGCGGCTCGATCATGCGCAGCGACCAGGCGGAGGCCTTCGGCTTCCCGAACTCGCTGCTCGGCCTGGCCGGCTTCGCCGTCGTCCTGACGATCGGCGCCGGGCTGCTGGCCGGGGCCTCCTACCGGCGCTGGTTCTGGCTGGGTCTGCAGGCCGGGACGGTCTTCGGCATCGGCTTCGTGAGCTGGCTGACGTACCAGGCGCTGTACCGGATCGGCGCGCTCTGCCCGTACTGCATGGTGGTCTGGGCGGCGATGATCCCGCTGTTCTGGTACACCACCCTGCACAACCTGCGCTCCGGCGTCCTCCCGGTGCCGCGCGCCCTGCGCCCGGCGGTCCGCGAGGCGGCCCGCTACCACTGGGTGGTCCCGGTGCTCTGGTACGCGGTGATCGCCCTGCTGGTCCTCAACCGCTTCTGGTACTACTGGCGCACGCTGATCTGAGCGGCGGGCCGGTCACCGCGGACGGAACCGGTCACCGCCCCTCCGGGGACGGTGACCGGTTCGCACCCGCCCGGCCCGAGCGGCCCGCGGCAGGTACGGGACCGACTGCTCGCGCCGTCCGGTTCATGGGGGCGGGCGGACCGGACTGGTCGGGGGCCGCGGCCAGAACATAGGCAGAGTCCCCCGTTGTCCGGCCGCGCGAGGATCGGGAAGATCACGGTGGGGGCGGCGGCCCGCCCCCCGGCAGGGCGCCGGCCGGACCGGCCCGATGCGAGCGGTCCCGGGCGACGCCCCCGCCACGCCGGACCACCGCGACCGACACCCGTTGGAGGAGTCCTTGGACGAGCAGCGGCGGACCACAGTGCGGTTCTCGGTCCTCGGCCCCCTCCAGGTCGAGGTCGCCGGCCGGCCGGTGCCGCTCGGACCGCCCAAACAGCGGCTGGTCCTGGCCATGCTGCTCTGCTGCCCCAACCGCCCCGTCTCGCTGGAGCTGCTGACGGAGGCCGTCTGGCAGGACGAGCCGCCGCGGACGGCCCGCAAGAACCTCCACGTCTACGTGTCCGCCCTGCGCCGGCTGCTCGGCGACGAGGCCGGCGAGGGCGGCGACGGCGACCGGGCCCGGATCGTCCACGACTACGGCGGCTACTGCCTGCGGATGGAGCGGTCGGAGTACGACGTCTCGCGGTTCCAGGACCTCGCCCAGGCCGGCCGGACCGCCGCGGTCGCCGGTGAACTCGACGCGGCGGCGGGCCTGTTCCGCCAGGCACTGGACCTCTGGCAGGGCGACCCGTTCGCCGGCCTGCGCTGCTCCCCCATGGTCCGGGCCGAGGCCGCCCGGCTGGAGGAGCGCTGCCTCGGCGGCTACGAGGACTGGGCCGAGACGGAGCTGGAACGCGGCGGCGCCATCGCCGCGGTCGCGGAGGGCGTCGGCGAGCTGATCGAACGGCACCCGCTGCGCGAACGGCTGCAGGCGGCCCGGATGAACACCCTGCACGTGCTGGGCCGCCAGGCCGAGGCCCTGGCCGCCTACGACCGGTACCGGCAGCTGCTGGCCCGCGAACTGGGCCTGTCGCCGAGCCCGGCCCTGGAGCGGCAGTACCGCCGCATCCTGGCCGCCCGGCGCGGCGGCGGACGGCCGGGTCCGGCCGGCGGACCCGCCCGGACCGTCCTGCCGCCCGACACCGCGGACTTCACCGGCCGCGCGGAGCAGGTGCGCGAGCTGCGGGAACTGCTCGTCGACGGCGGCCGGGTGGCGGCCCTGGTGGGCCCCGCCGGGATCGGGAAGACCACGCTCGCCGTCCGCATCGCGCACCTGCTGCAGGCCGACTTCCCGGAAGGCCGGATGCTGGTGCGGTCCCGCACCGAGGACGGGTCGCCCCGGTCCTGGCAGGAGGTGCTGGGCGACGTCGCACGGCTGGCCGGCATGGCCGAGCAGCCCGCCGACGACCCCTGCCGGACGGTCGCCCGGTGGCACGCCTGGCTGGCCGACCGCAGGGTGCTGCTGATCCTCGACGACGTCCCGGACGAGACGGTCGCCCGGGCGCTGCTGCCCGCCGACGGCGTGAGCGCCGCCGTGGTCACCTCGCGCGTCCACCTGGCCGGCCTCGCGCCGGTGCACCGGGTCGAACCGCCCCCCTACTCGCCGGACGAGGCGCTGGAGCTGCTCGGCCGGATCATCGGCCCGGACCGCCTGCGCAGCGACCTCGCGGCCGCGGAGGAGATCGTCGACGCGACCGGGATGCTGCCCCTCGCGGTGCGCGCCGGCGGGCTGAAGCTCGCCGTCCTGCGGCACCTCCCGCTGCGCGAGTACGCCGCCCGGCTGGCCGACCCGGACGCGGTGCTCGACGAGCTCGCCGCCGGCGACGTCGCCGTCCGCCCGCACCTCGCGCGCTGCTGGCGCGAGCTGACGCCC
>NZ_JBEXNT010000185.1:0-14096 GCF_040611255.1 Kitasatospora sp. NPDC002965
GGGGTGGTGCGGTGTGCACTGCGGGTGCGGTGGAGCTGTGGCGCCGGTCTCAGATGTGCGGGGAGATCGCCCGGCGGATGTCGCTGCCGACCCCGGCCCGGCCTCCGTGCCCGCCCCGGGACCCTCAGGTCCGCCGCCCGTGCGGCTGGCCCCCGCCCCGGCCCCGGTGCCGGCCGGCGCCACCGGGCACTTCCTGCTGCCCTCCGGCTCGCCCGTCCAGCTCCCGGCGCACCCGCCGCAGCCGCACGCGCCCTCCGGCCCGATCGCGGTCCTGCTGATCGGCCCTGCCGGGGCGGGCAAGACCACCGTCGCGCGGCACTGGGCCGAGCGGCGCCCCAGCCCGACCGCGCACATCAGCCTCGACGACGTCCGCGAGTGGGTGCAGTCCGGCTTCGCCAACCCGCAGTCCGGCTGGAACAACGCCTCCGAGGCGCAGTACCGGCTGGCCCGCCGGACGTGCGGCTTCGCCTGCCGCAACTACCTCGCCAACGGCATCTCCTGCATCATCGACGACGCGGTCTTCCCCGACCGCCCGGCGATCGGCCTCGGCGGCTGGAAGCGGCACATCGGGCCCGGCATGATCCCGGTGGTGCTGCTGCCCAGCCTGGACTCGGTGCTCAGCCGCAACGCCCGGCGGGGCGGCAACCGGCGGCTCGGGGACGAGGAGGTGGCCCGGATCCACGGCCGGATGGCCGGCTGGTACAACTCCGGGCTGCCGATCATCGACAACTCCCACCTGGACGTCGCGGCGACCGCCGCCGAGCTGGACCGGGTGATCCTGGCCCGGCTGCTGGGCATCCCGGTGCGCTGAGCGGCCCGTCCGGCCGGTCCCGGTCCTCCGCTCCGTGCGGCCTTCCGACCGTGCGGCCCTCCGTCGTCGCGGCCGGCCTGTCGGTGCCGACTGCGATGATGGACGGGTCCTGATCGAACCACCGGGGGGAGCCGCGCCCGTGCCGGAAGGCCACATCATCCACCGTCTCGCCGCCGAGAACCACCGGGCCTTCGGCGGCCGTCCGGTCCGCGCCAGCAGTCCGCAGGGCCGGTTCACCGACAGCGCCGCGCTGATCGACGGCCGGGAGCTGGTCGCGGCGGAGGCCACCGGGAAGCACCTGTTCCTCGGCTTCGCGGACGACGCGTGGGTGCACGTCCACCTCGGGCTGTACGGCGGCTTCACCTTCGGCGACGGGCCCGCTCCGGTGCCGGTCGGCCTGGTCCGGCTGCGTCTGGAGAACGACGACCACTTCGCCGACCTCCGCGGTCCCAACACCTGCGCGCTGATCACCGGTGCGGAGAAGGCGGCCGTCGCCGCCCGGCTCGGCCCCGACCCCCTGCGGGGCGATGCCGATCCGGAGCTCGCCTGGCGGCGGATATCCGGCAGCCGGACGACGGTCGCGGCGCTGCTGATGGACCAGAAGGTGCTGGCGGGGGTCGGCAACGTCTACCGCGCCGAGGTGCTGTTCCGGCACGGCATCGACCCGCACCGGGCCGGCCGCGACCTTCGCCGCGCCGAGTGGGACGCGATCTGGACGGACCTGGTCGCGCTGATGCACGAGGGTGTCGGCGCGGGCCGGATCGACACCGTCCGGCCGGAGCACACCCCGGAGGCGATGGGCCGCCCGCCGCGCGTGGACGACCACGGCGGCGAGGTCTACGTGTACCGGCGGGCCGCGATGCCGTGTCTGGTCTGCGGCACCGACGTCCGGACCGAGGAGCACGCGGCGCGGAACCTCTTCTGGTGCCCGTCCTGCCAGCGGGCGTAGCCGTTCCGGGCAGGTGACGGGGGCTCCGGGGCGGAGCCGCCCGGCAGCCGACCGGGTGCCGCCCGGCCGTCGCCCGGGGTGCCGACCCGGGGTTGCCCCCCTGCCCGGCCGGTCGGTCAGCCGGCCGCGGCGGCGCTCCCGGGCTCCACCCCGTCGGCCGGGTGGTCGGGGAACTCGACGTGCTCGTCACCGGCGCACTCGTCGAGCAGGGGGCGCATGGCCTCGTCCACAAGCCGGTAGCGCACCACACGTCCGTCCTTCTCCCCGGCCACCACGGCGGCGGTGCGCAGCAGGCGCAGTGCCTGCGAGACGGCCGGGTCGCGCATGCCGGTGGCGACCGCCAGGTCGCTGACGGCCAGGGGACCGGCCCGGTGCAGGGCGAGCAGCAGGGAGAGCCGCCCGGGGTCGGCGAGCAGGGAGAACCGCTCGGCCCAGGCGCGGACGTGGCCGGTGTCGCCGATCGCCGCGATCGCCTCGCAGACCCGGTGTCCGTCGATGGTGCGATGGCCCGCGCGGTCGGCCGGTACGAGATGCATGCCCGCATTCTTGCAGCCGGCGACCTGTGATCCTTGACACCTGCGCAGGTGCGCAGCCTTGCACGGGTGTTCGGGGACCTCTACGTTGATCCCCGCCGTGGTGCTCGGGAAGACCGGTGGAGGACCCCAGAGGTCCCAGTCCGGAGCGGCCCTCGCCACTGTGATCGGGGGAGTCGTCCGTGCCCACGACGCCACTGGGTGCCTCGCGCACCTGGGAAGGCGGGTACGGAAGCCCGTAAGCCAGGAGACCGGCCACGGCATCTCACGAAGTATTTCCACGAGGTGCTGGAGCGTGATCCCACGATGACCCTGCCCGAGACCGCCGCCGATCCCGCAGTGTCCACCGCCCTGCCGACCTTCCGCTGGAGACGGGCGGACACCCTCCGCACGGCCGGCCTGATGGGCGTGATCCTGGCCATGCACGTGGTGGCCTTCGGCACCCTGATCTTCCTGGTCGCGCCGGAGAAGTACGAGGTCGGAACCCAGGTCTTCGGGGTGGGCCTGGGCATCACCGCCTACACCCTCGGTATGCGGCACGCCTTCGACGCCGACCACATCGCGGTGATCGACAACACCACCCGCAAGCTCATGGCGGACGGCAAGCGGCCGGTCTCGGTGGGCTTCTGGTTCGCCCTCGGGCACTCCTCGATGGTCGTGCTGATGGCGGCCCTGGTCGCGGGCGGCGCCCAGCTCGCCGGCACGCTGATGGACGACGAGTCCACCACCCACCAGTGGCTGGGCGTGGTCGGCACCTCGGCCTCCGGCGTCTTCCTCTACCTGATCGGCGCGCTCAACCTGGCCGCGCTGTTCGGCATCCTCAAGGTGTTCCGCTCGATGCGCGCCGGGCGGTACGACGAGGCCGAGCTGGAGGAGCACCTGAACGCGCGGGGCCTCCTGGCCCGGGTGCTCAACCGGGCGACCCGTTCGATCACCCGGCCGGGGCAGATGTTCCCGGTCGGCATGGTGCTGGGCCTGGGCTTCGACACCGCGACCGAGGTGTCGCTGATGGTGATGGCCGGCTCCGGCGCCGCCTCCGGCCTGCCCTGGTACGCGATCATCTGCCTGCCGCTGCTGTTCGCGGCCGGGATGAGCCTGTTCGACACGCTGGACGGCACGTTCATGAACTTCGCCTACCAGTGGGCGTTCTCCAACCCGGTGCGGAAGGTGTACTACAACCTGACCATCACCGGGCTGTCGATCGCGGTGGCGTTCATCATCGGGACGATCGAGCTGGTCGGGGTGCTGCACGAGAAGCTCGACCTCACCGACCCGGTGAGCGGCTGGGTCGCGGAGATCTCGCTGGACAACGTCGGCTACGCGATCGTCGCGCTGTTCGTGGTGGTCTGGGCCGCGGCCATCGCGTACTGGCGGCTGGCGGGTGTCGAGCGGAAGTGGAGCCCGCAGGCGGTCCGGCCGGTGCCGGCCGCCGGACCGGTCGTCGAACCGGCCGGCGACGGCTCGTAGCCACGCGGGACCGGGCGGCGCCCGCCGGACGTCCCCACGGGTCCGGCGGGCGCCGTCCGCGTGCCCGGGTGGGGGCGTTCGGCGGGCGGATCGGGGTGCGGGTTCGTACGCTCGACCCATGTCTGATGCGTACGCGGGCCGGCGGGAGCGGTTGCGGGAGCACTGCAGTGCGACCGGGGCCGACGCGGCGCTGATCACCAGGGCGGCGAACGTGCGGTACCTGACCGGGTGCCCGCCGTGCGGCGCGACGCTGCTGCTCACCCGGGATCAGGTGCTGCTGACACTGCCGGACGACCTGCCGCCGGACGACACGGGGGAGCACCTGATCGCCCCGGACGTCACCCAGGTGCCGGTCGCGGCGGGCGCCGACACCGCGCTGGCCGCCGCCGCCTCCGTGGCGGGGCTGCGGGTGGGAAAGCTGGCGGTCGAGGAGCACGACCTGACCGTCACCCGGCACCGGGCGGTGGCGGGACTGGCCGAGGGGGCGCGGCTCGACGACCTGGGCCAGGCGGTGGAGCGGCTGCGGGTGGTGAAGGACGAGCACGAGATCGCCGACCTGCGGATCGCGGCCGAGATCGCCGACCAGGCGCTCGGCGAGCTGCTGGAGTCGATCCTGGTCGGCCGGACCGAGCGGCACCTGGCGATGGAGCTCGAACGCCGGATGATCGACCACGGCGCGGACCGGGCGGCCTTCCCGGTCTCGGTCGGCACCGGCAGCCACTCGGGCCAGCAGGCGCACCAGCCCACTGACCGGAGGGTGGAGGAGGGCGACTTCCTGACCGTGGTGCTCGGCGCGCGGTACCGCGGGTACGGGGTGTCGACGGCCCGGACCTTCGTGATCGGAGCGGCCCCCGCGCCCTGGCAGGTGGAGCTGCACCGGCTGGTGTTCCGCGCCCAGCGGGCCGGCCGGGAGGCGCTCGGACCGGGCGTCGAGCAGTGTGTGCCCGACCGGGCCGTGCGGGAGATCCTCAAGGCGGCGGGGCACACCGAGACCTCTCCGCGCCCGGTCGGTCACGGCATCGGTCTGGAGATCCGGGAGGCGCCGCGCCTCGGTCCCTCGGACATGGGTAAACTGGACAGCCGCGTGCCGGTCACCGTCGGTCCAGGAGTCCACCTCCCGGGCCGGGGAGGCGTCCGGATCGAGGACACGCTCGTGGTGCGCCCCCTTGAGGAGGGCGGGCCCGAGCTGCTCACCATCACCACCAAGGAGCTCCTCGCCCTGTGACCCAGGACGCAACCCCTTGGTTCCTTGACAGCTATATCCAGGAGTAAGTGCGCCCGTGGCTTCCACGAACGATCTCAAGAACGGCATGGTCCTCAAGCTGGAGGGCGGCAAGCTCTGGTCCGTCGTCGAGTTCCAGCACGTCAAGCCCGGCAAGGGCCCGGCCTTCGTGCGCACCAAGCTCAAGGAGGTCCTGACGGGCAAGGTCGTCGACAAGACCTTCAACGCCGGTACCAAGGTCGAGACCGCCAACGTCGACAAGCGTGGCATGCAGTTCTCGTACAAGGACGGCGAGAACTTCGTGTTCATGGACACGGACACCTACGACCAGATCCCGGTCGAGCCGGCCGTCGTCGGCGACGCCTCCAAGTACCTGCTGGAGGGCTTCGAGGCCCTGGTCGCCATGTACGAGGGCGCCCCCCTGTACATCGAGCTGCCGGCCTCGGTCGAGCTGCTCATCTCGCACACCGAGCCGGGCGTGCAGGGCGACCGCTCCACCGGTGGCTCCAAGCCGGCCACGCTGGAGACCGGCGCCGAGATCGCCGTTCCGCTCTTCATCGTCACCGGCGAGAAGATCAAGGTCGACACCCGCGACGGCAGCTACCTCGGCCGGGTGAAGTAAGTCCGTGTCGTCCGCACGCACCAAGGCCCGCACGCGAGCCTTCCAGATCCTGTTCGAGGCCGACCACCGTGGGGTCGACCCGCTGACGGTCCTCGCCGACTGGGTGGCCCGGGCCCGGGAGCCCAAGCCGGACGAGGGCACCCCGCAGGTGGGCGAGTACACGATGGAGCTGGTCGAGGGCTACGTCCAGTACGCCCGCCGCATCGACGAGCTGATCTCGCAGTACTCGGTCGGCTGGACGCTCGACCGGATGCCGATCGTGGACCGCAACGTCCTGCGGCTCGGCGCGTATGAGCTGATCTGGGAGGACGGCGTCCCTGACGCGGTCGTCCTGGACGAGGCGGTCGAGATCGCCAAGGAGTTCTCCACGGACGACTCCCCGGCCTTCGTCAACGGCCTGCTCGCCCGCTTCATGGAGCTGAAGCCCGGCATCCGCCGGTAGCGGCTCCCCACGTCACCGACGGCCGTCGGACCGGGAACGGTCCGACGGCCGTCGTGCGTTCTCCCGTGGTGGCGTATGTTGGTGCCCTACTCGCCAGTAACCCGGTGCGCCGGCGGCCCACGCCCGTCGGCGACCCCGCAGCGAAGGGCAGGCCACCCCCCATGACCACGGCGATCCGCAGCGAGTTCGACCAGGGCATCGCGCTGACCCCGCATCCGGACGAGTCCGGCCGGTACGACGGTGAACTCGGCGCCGGCTGGCAGATCGGCGGCGGCGTCAACGGCGGACTGCTTCTCGCGGTGGCCGGCCACGCGCTCGCGCTGGAGCACGGCTCCCGCCCGGAGAGCGCCGACCACGCCGACCCGGTCTCGATCAGCGGTTACTACCTCTCCGCCTCCACGCCCGGCCCGGCCACCGTCCGGACCGAGGTGATCCGCACCGGCCGCTCGCTCTCCACCGGCACCGCCTCGCTCAGCCAGGACGGCGTCGAGCGGCTGCGGGTGATCGCCACCCACGGCGACCTCGCCGCGATCGAGGGCGAGGTGCGCACCAGCGCCCGGCCGCCCCAGCTGCCGCCGCCGGACCAGTGCGTCGGCGTCGAGCACGCGCCCAAGGAACTCATCGCGCAGGCCGCCCTGTTGGAGCGGTTCGACATGCGGCTCGACCCGTCCACCATCGGCTGGGCGCTCGGTCAGCCGTCGGGGGAGGGGCGGATCCAGGGATGGTTCCGGCTCGCCGACGGGCGCGAGCCCGACCCGCTGCTCCTCCTGCTGGTCGCCGACGCGCTGCCGCCGGTCACCTTCGACCTCGGCATGCCGGGCTGGGCGCCGACCGTCGAACTGACCGTGCACCTGCGGGCCAAGCCCGTTCCGGGGTGGCTGCGGGTCGTGCACGCCACCCGGAACCTGGCCGGCGGGTACTTCGAGGAGGACGCCGAGGTCTGGGACGAGGCCGGCCGACTGGTCGCGCAGTCCCGCCAGTTGGCCCGGGTGCCGCGCCAGGCGTGAGGCTGCACGGGACGGGCGCGCGGTCGTGTCGGAGCGCCCGGCGTGCGGAGTGGGCAGGCAGGCGCGAGGCCGGTCGAGTGCGCCGGTTCTCCTGAGCCCGGAGTGATCGGGCCAGTACGAGGCGTGACCGAGCGACGGCGCGTGAGCCGGATGCGCGGGGCGTGACGGCCCGTCCGCACAACCGTGCGTGACTCCAAACACCCGATTCACCCTCGGTTACAGTCCTGTGACACGCCGTACGTGTGCGCCACGCGGGGTTGGGGAGGACAACGGTCGGCGGCGACCCCCGCCGCCGACCCGACCGCCGCCCGCCCGCCCGAGGAGTCCCGATGAGCCGCAACGGCCGCGCCCGCCGCACCCCCGACTGCACCGCCGCCGGTCCCCGGCCGCGGGCGCGCTCCCGGTACGAGCGGGCCGAGCGGGCGGACCGGGCGGAGCGGACCGAGGGGCACGAGCGGATCGAGGGACGCGACCGGCACCGGGCCGACAACGGAGGCCAGGCCTTCGTCATCGGCGTACTGGCCAGCGCGGCCGACTTCGAGCGGGCCCGCGCCTGGCAGCTCTCCGACGCCCCGGACCACGAGCAGTACCTGCACGAGACCGCCGAACTGCTCGCCGAGGCCCGGCGCCGCTTCGACACCGTCCGGGCCCGGATGTTCCACCCGCAGGACTTCGCCGACTTCTGTCTGCTGCACGGGCTCGACCCGGCCGAGCCGGCCGCCCGCGACCGGTACCTCGTCAACCCGCCGCTGCAGACCCAGCTCCTGGCCTACCAGGGTGAGGAGCTGGTCGGCGACTACGTCCCCCGGCTGGTCCGGGCCCGGGAGAACGGGCTGACGCTGCGCCATGCCGACCTCCTGCTCGACGGCGGGCTGTACGGGGAGCGCGACGAGGTGGTGCGGGCGGCCTACGAGCGCGGCGCCGAGGTGTTCCGCCGGATGCTGCTCGGCGCCGGCAGCGGGGTCTACGAACTGCGCCTCGCGGTGGACGCGCCCGGCGGGCGGCTCACCGCGGCGGCCCGGGTCCTCCAGTGGGAGGACGGTGTGGTGCGGATCAACGACGAGGACCTGGAGCTGCTCTGCGCGGTGCTCTGCACGGGGCTGGCCCGCGAGCTGCCGGCCCTGGCCGTGCTGCACGGCGCGCAGGGCTCTGCGGCGTCCTGCGGGGAGTACCGGCCGACGGCCTGGGCCTGGGCGAGCGAGGGCCGGGTGTGGGCGCCGGCGGGCGGCCCGGTCCGGCTGGACGGGGTGGCCGCGGAGCCGGGCTACCGGCTGGAGACGGTCTGCTGAGTGGTCTGCCGAGCGGTCCGCCGAGAGGTCCGCCGGGGGAGCGGCGGGCCGGCGGGGCGGGAAGCCGGGGCGGCCGGTGCGGGGTCGCCGAGGACGCGCCGCGGCGCGGCTCCCGGAAGGGGAGCCGCGCCGTGACGTTTCTGCTGGGTACTGACCCGGCCGCTGCTTCGGGTACTTCCGGTCTCCCGCGGCGGCGGGAGACGGTGCGGCGAGCCTCAGCCCGCCTCCTCCTCGCGCACCGCGCGGCGCGCGTCGGGGTTGAGCACACCCCAGGAGATCAGCTGCTCGGTGAGGATCGACGGCGACTGGTCGTAGATCACGGCGAGGGTGCGCAGATCGTCCTGGCGGATCGACAGCACCTTGCCGTTGTAGTCGCCGCGCTGGCTCTGGATGGTCGCCGCGTAACGCTGCAGCGGACCGGCCTTTTCGGACGGGACCTGGGTCAGTCTCTCCAGGTCGAGGACCAGGCGCGGCGGCGGCTCCGCCGCACCGCCGGGCGTCCCGCCGGGCAGCAGCTCCTGCACCGGGACCCCGTAGAACTCCGCCAGTTCGGCCAGCCGCTGCACGGTGACCGCACGGTCGCCGCGCTCGTACGAGCCGACGACGACTGCCTTCCAGCGCCCCTGGGACTTCTCCTCGACACCGTGCAGGGAGAGCCCCTGCTGAGTGCGGATGGCTCGGAGCTTGCCTCCGAGCTGCTTCGCGTAGTCGCTGGACATTGATCTCCCCGGACGAGATTGCTTCGCGTTCAGTGGTGGGTCACGGGCGATTGCCGGCGTCGCTACCGGTAGGTTCGACGCCCATCTCGTAACTCACTGTGAGGTTACGTAGAGTGAGGTAGTTGCGTCAAGCCGAATGGGGCAGTCGTGCGAATGGCCCGCATCAGCCGTGCGTCCGGCGCGTGAACCCGGAGAAGCGGAATGATGGCCGTCGGTTAGCCGGCGGCCGCGCTGATACGATGAACCGAGGCCACGCCACGTCGGCGGGGCCCTTCCAGACATCCTTTAAGACCCGTCCCGTGAGGCGGGGAAGGAGGTCCGCTTCGGCATGACCGCACACCACGAGACCGCTCCGCGACCGCCGCACCAGGTGCTGGACGGCACGGACATCGCCCGGGTCGTCACCCGGATAGCGCACGAGATCGTCGAACGCGCCAAGGGCGCCGAGGACGTCGTGCTGCTCGGCATCCACACCAGGGGCGTCCACCTCGCCAAGCGCCTGCACACCCGGCTGGCCCAGATCACCGGACGCGACATCCCGCTCGGCACCCTGGACATCACCATGTACCGGGACGACCTGCGGCTGAAGCCCGCCCGCGCCCTGGAGCACACCGAGATCCCGCCCGGCGGCATCGACGGCAGACTCGTCATCCTCGTCGACGACGTGCTCTTCTCCGGCCGCACCATCCGGGCCGCGCTCGACGCGCTCAACGACATCGGCCGGCCGCGCGCCGTCCAGCTCGCCGTCCTGGTCGACCGCGGCCACCGCGAGCTGCCGATCCGCGCCGACTACGTGGGCAAGAACCTGCCCACCTCGCTGCGCGAGGCCGTCCAGGTGCGGCTCGCCGACCGCGACGGCGTGGACGCCGTCCTGGTCGGGGACCGCGACTTCGCGGCCCGCTCCTCGCAGGCCCTGGCCGCCCAGCCGTCCGCACCGCACCTCCCGGAGTAGCCCGCGTGAAGCGCCACCTCGTCTCCGCCGCCGATCTCACCCGCGACGACGCGCTGCTCATTCTGGACACCGCCGAGGAGCTGGCCCAGCTCTCCGGTCGGGCCGTCAAGAAGCTGCCCACGCTCCGCGGCCGGACGGTCGTCAACCTCTTCTTCGAGGACTCGACCCGGACCAAGACCTCCTTCGAGGCCGCCGAGAAGCGGCTCTCCGCCGACGTCATCAACTTCTCCGCCAAGGGCTCGTCCGTCTCCAAGGGCGAGAGCCTCAAGGACACCGCGCTCACCCTGCAGGCCATGGGCGCCGACGCGGTCGTCATCCGGCACCACGCCTCCGGCGCGCCGGCCCGCCTCGCCCAGTCCGACTGGCTGCACGGCAGCGTGATCAACGCCGGTGACGGCACCCACGAGCACCCCACCCAGGCGCTGCTCGACGCGTTCACCATGCGCCGCCACCTCAACCCGGGCCACGGCCACGACCTCGCGGGCCGCCGGGTGACCATCGTCGGCGACATCCTGCACAGCCGGGTCGCCCGCTCCAACGTGCACCTGCTGACCACGCTCGGCGCCCACGTCACCTTCGTCGCCCCGCCGACGCTGCTGCCGATCGGCATCGAGAACTGGCCCTGCGAGGTCAGCTACGACCTGGAGAGCGTGCTCCCCAAGTCGGACGCCGTGATGATGCTCCGGGTGCAGCGCGAGCGGATGAACGCCGCCTTCTTCCCGACCGAGCGCGAGTACAGCCGCCGCTACGGCCTCAACGGAGCCCGGATGGCCCAGCTGCCCGGGCACGCCATCGTCATGCACCCCGGCCCGATGGTCCGCGGCATGGAGATCACCGCCGAGGTCGCCGACTCGCCGCGCTGCACCGTCGTCGAGCAGGTCGCCAACGGCGTCTCCATCCGGATGGCCGTGCTCTACCTGCTGCTCGGCGGAGCCACCCTCAACGACGCCCCCCGCACCGACTCCGTGGAGACTGCTCAGTGACCACCTACCTGATCCGCAACGCCCAGATCCTCGGCGGTGCCCCGCAGGACCTCCACCTCGCCGACGGCATCGTCCAGGCGATCGGCACCGGCCTCGACGCCGAGGTCGACATCGAGATCGACGCCGGCGGGCTGATCGCCCTGCCCGGCCTGGTCGATCTGCACACCCACCTGCGGGAGCCCGGCCGCGAGGACGCCGAGACCGTCCTCACCGGCACCCAGGCCGCCGCCAAGGGCGGCTTCACCGCCGTCCACGCCATGGCCAACACCTTCCCGGTGGCCGACACCGCCGGCGTGGTCGAGCAGGTCTGGCGGCTCGGCCAGGAGTCCGGCTACTGCGACGTGCAGCCGGTCGGCGCCGTCACCGTCGGCCTGGAGGGCAAGAAGCTCGCCGAGCTCGGCGCGATGCACGACTCCGCGGCCGGTGTCCGGGTCTTCTCCGACGACGGCAAGTGCGTCGACGACGCCGTGATCATGCGCCGCGCCCTGGAGTACGTGAAGGCCTTCGACGGCGTCGTCGCCCAGCACGCCCAGGAGCCGCGCCTGACCGAGGGCGCCCAGATGAACGAGGGCCAGGTCTCCGGCGAGCTCGGCCTGGGCGGCTGGCCCGCCGTCGCCGAGGAGGCGATCATCGCCCGCGACGTGCTGCTCGCCGCGCACGTCGGCTCCCGGCTGCACGTCTGCCACGTCTCCACCGCCGGATCGGTCGAGATCGTCCGCTGGGCGAAGGCCAAGGGCTGGGACGTCACCGCCGAGGTGACCCCGCACCACCTGCTGCTCACCGACGAGCTGGTCCGCTCCTACGACCCGGTGTACAAGGTCAACCCGCCGCTGCGCACCGCCGAGGACGTCCAGGCGCTGCGCAAGGCGCTCGCCGACGGCACCATCGACGCCGTCGCCACCGACCACGCGCCGCACCCGTCCGAGGACAAGGACTGCGAGTGGGCCGTGGCCGCGATGGGCATGGTCGGCCTGGAGACCGCGCTGTCGGTCGTCCAGCAGACCATGGTCGAGACCGGCCTGCTGAACTGGGAGGGCGTCGCCGACCGGATGTCGCACCGCCCGGCCCGGATCGGCCGCCTGGCCGGGCACGGCCGGCCGATCTCGGTGGGTGAGCCCGCCAACCTGGTGCTCTTCGATCCCGCGTACCGTGGTGCCGTGAATCCCGACAGCTTCGCCACCCGCTCCCGGAACACGCCCTACCGGGGCCTCGACCTGCCCGGACGGGTGCACGCCACCTTCCTGCGCGGCACCGCGACCGTGCTGGCCGGCGAGCTGGTCGAGCAGGGCGGGCTCGCGTGACCTCCGCCCTGCTGGCCCAGGAACAGGCCAGGGTCACCAACTGGCCCGGCTACATCGGCTGGGCGATCGGTCTGCTCCTGGTGATCAGCCTCGTCTACTGGCTGATGCGCCAGGGCTGGAACTGGCGCCGCACGCTGCAGTCCGGCATCCCGCCGCTGCCCGCCGTGCCGGAGCGCGCCGGCCGGACCATCCTGGAGACCAGCGGCCGGTACCACGGCAGCACCACCGCCGGGAACTGGCTCGACCGGGTCGTCGCGCACGGCCTGGGCACCCGCAGCCGCGCCGACCTGACCCTCGGCGCGAACGGCCTGCTGGTGCAGCGCCCCGGCGACGTCGACTTCTGGATCCCCGCCGACCACCTGACCGGTGCCCGTACGGACTCCGGGATAGCCGGCAAGGTCGTCCCGTCCGGACTCCTCGTCGTCTCCTGGACGCACGAGGGCACCGAGCTGGACTCCGGGTTCCGGTTCGACCACCCCGACGAGCACGCCGCCTGGGTCGAGGCGATCGCTCGATTTGCCACACGTACGACCACGAAGACGGAAGAGGCCGCGCAATGACCGCACCTGCCCCCACCACGCAGCGCCAACGGCGGGAGCGTATTCCCGCCGTGCTCGTCCTGGAGGACGGCCGGACCTTCCGCGGCGAGGCCTACGGTGCGACCGGCGAGACCTTCGGCGAGGCGGTCTTCAACACCGGCATGTCCGGCTACCAGGAGACCCTCACCGACCCGTCGTACCACCGCCAGGTGGTCGTGATGACCGCCCCGCAGATCGGCAACACCGGCTGGAACGACGAGGACGACGAGTCCAAGCAGATCTGGGTCGCCGGGTACGTCGTCCGCGACCCCGCCCGCGTCGCGTCCAACTGGCGCTCGCTCCGCCCGCTCGACGAGGAGCTCGTCCGACAGGGCGTCGTCGGCATCAGCGGCATCGACACCCGGGCGCTCACCCGCCACCTGCGCGAGCGCGGCGCCATGCGCTGCGGGATCTTCTCCGGCGAGGCGCTGGCCGACCAGGCCGAGCTGCTCGGCCGGGTGCAGTCCTCGGCCGAGATGAAGGGCGCCGACCTGTGCGCCGAGGTCGCCACGACCGAGTCGTACGTGGTCCCGGCGATCGGTGAGAAGCGCTTCACCGTCGCCGCGCTGGACCTCGGCATCAAGGCGATGACCCCGCAGCGGATGGCCGAGCGCGGCATCGAGGTGCACGTGCTGCCGGCGAACTCGACCGTCGAGGACGTCTACGCCGTCAACCCCGACGGCGTCTTCTTCTCCAACGGCCCGGGCGACCCGGCCACCGCCGACCACCAGGTCGCCGTGGCGCAGGCGGTGCTGGAGCGCAGGACCCCGTTCTTCGGGATCTGCTTCGGCAACCAGATCCTCGGCCGCGCGCTGGGCTTCGGCACGTACAAGCTCAAGTACGGCCACCGCGGCATCAACCAGCCGGTGCAGGACCGCACCACCGGCAAGGTCGAGGTCACGGCGCACAACCACGGCTTCGCCGTGAACGCACCGCTGGACAAGGTGAGCGACACCCCCTTCGGGCGCGTCGAGGTCTCCCACGTCTGCCTCAACGACGACGTGGTCGAGGGCCTCCAGGCCCTGGACGTCCCCGCCTTCAGCGTGCAGTACCACCCTGAAGCGGCAGCGGGTCCGCACGACGCCGCCTACCTGTTCGACCGCTTCGTGAAGCTCATGGAGGGCCAGCGTGCCTAAGCGCAGTGACATCAAGTCCGTTCTGGTGATCGGTTCCGGCCCGATCGTGATCGGTCAGGCGGCGGAGTTCGACTACTCGGGTACG
>NZ_JBEXNT010000186.1:0-13915 GCF_040611255.1 Kitasatospora sp. NPDC002965
GGGCGCCGCCGGACGGCTCCGGCGGCGCCGTCAGGGTGCCAGCAGGCTGGGGAACGGCCCGAGCAGCAGGTTGGTGAACCGCCGGGTCCACTCGCCGGTGATCGGCTCGCCGCTGACCAGCACCCGGTGCTCGACCGTCCCGGCGATGGTGTCGAAGATGATGTCGATCTCCTCCCCGGCGGTCTTCTCGTCGCAGTCCGGGGCCAGCTCGCCGCGCGCCTGGGCGGCGGCCCTGCCCTGCCGGACCAGTCTCTTCTGGGGATCGACGATCGCCTCGCGGATCCGCCGGCGCAGCTGCCGGTCGCGGGTGCCCTCGGCGAACAGGGCGAGCAGGGCCGCCTGGGTCTCCGGTCGGGCCAGCAGGTCGGCGAACTGGGCGACCACGCCCTCGATGTCGGCCCGCAGGCTGCCCAGGTCGGGCATCACCAGCTCGTCGAAGAGGCTGGCGACGGCGTCCACCACCAGCTCGTTCTTGGACGGCCAGCGCCGGTACAGGGTGGTCTTGGCGACGCCCGCGCGGGTGGCGACGTGGCCCATGGTGAGACCGCCCCAGCCGAGGTCGGCGAGGGTCTCGCGGGTGGCGTCCAGGATGGCGCGGTCGGCGGCCGCGCTGCGTGGACGACCCTTGGCGCGGACGGTCGCGCCGTCGGGGTTCTCCGGGGTTTCCGGAGGTTCGTCCGGGCGGGCCGGGTGCGCCGGGGTCACGGGGGGCTGGGGGGCCGGCACCGGGCCTCCTTGCAGTTTACCGGTAAGTAACATGGGTGGGGCTGGTAACGGTAGCGACTTCACCGTGTCCAGGTCAGCCGGGCCGAGCCGGAAAGTGGGGCAGCTCACGTTGCGGGAGTGCCGGCGGGGGTTGCGGCGGGTGCCCTCGATCCAGTTACGCTACGACTCGTAGCGAAAGCTGACGACGACCAGGCGCCGCCACCCCGTGGGACGGGAGCGGCACGGGTGCGGATGGGGATCCGCACCGAACGGTTCAGGTTATCGGGGGTCGGGTTCTCCACCGGGGGAATCGAGGCCGCGCAGCCCGCGCGGGTCGGTTTTCCGGAAGGTGGTGCCCGCAGGCAGGGCGGACGGGGGAGGATGGTGCCATGCAGCCACGGAATTCGCGTCCCAACAGCTCCGCCCTGCGCGGTGCGGTCGATCTCGCCGCAGTGAAGGCAGCCGGCGAAGCTGCCCAGAAGGCCGAGCAGGCCCGGGCCGAGCGGGCCCGCCAGGCGGCCGCCGCCGAGGAGGACGGAGTCGCCCCGGTCGGGGCCGACTACCCGCTCGTCATCGATGTCACCGAGGACACCTTCGAGACCGAGGTCGTCCAGCGCTCCACCGAGGTGCCGGTCGTCATCGACTTCTGGGCCGAGTGGTGTGGGCCCTGCAAGCAGCTCAGTCCGATCCTGGAGCGTCTGGCCGAGGAGTACGCCGGCCGGATCGTGCTCGCCAAGATCGACGTCGACAGCAACCAGCTGATCGCCCAGCAGTTCGGCATCCAGGGCATCCCGGCCGTGATGGCCGTGGTGGCCGGCCAGCTGGTGCCCCTCTTCCAGGGCGCCGAGAACGAGGCCAACGTCCGCAAGGTGCTGGACCAGCTGATCCTGGTCGCCGAGCAGCGCTTCGGCATCGTCGGCGGTGCCGGTCTGCCGGGCGGCGGCGAGTCCGCCGAGGCGCCGGGCAGGCCCGAGGACCCGGCCCTGGCGGCGGCGCACGACGCGCTGGACCGGGGCGACCTGGGCGGCGCCGTCCAGGCGTACGAGAACGTGCTGGCCGAGCAGCCGGGCAACACCGAGGCGAAGCTCGGCCTGGCCCAGGCGGAGCTGCTCCGCCGGGTGGAGGGTCTGGACCTGCAGGCGGTCCGGGCCGCGGCCGCCGCGGACCCGAAGAACGTCGAGGTGCAGCTGCAGGCGGCCGACCTGGACCTGGTGGGCGGGCACGTCGAGGACGCGTTCGGCCGCCTGGTCAACACGGTGGGCAGGACCTTCGGCGAGGAGCGGAACGCCGTCCGGGTCCGGCTGTTGGAGCTGTTCGAGGTCATCGGCACCGAGGACCCGAGGGTCACGGCGGCCCGCCAGGCACTGGCGCGCGTGCTCTTCTGAGGCCCTGTCGTTCCGGGCCCCGCCGGGCGGGCCGGAGGCCGCTGTTCCGGCACGGTGGACGACCTGCGGTGCCGCTGGTGATTTGGCGACAATCCGGTCGCCGCGCCAGAGGTTTACCAAATCTTGACAACACCCGTGGACGGTCACGACATGTGACCGTCCACGGGTGTTTCACTGATGTTTCCGGGGGATTTCGCCGTCACGATTCCTTCAATTCGTGACTCTGCGTGTTCATGTGGCTGATTCCATGATCATCGCCGTCCGATGTTGGATTACCCGTCAGTAATGAACCTCTTGTGCTCAGCCCGGGATTCGAGCAGCATCGGCACGCCCGGTCCCCACACTCCAACTCCCGGCAGCCGGCCGGGGACGACGGAGCGGGGGATCCCCACCGGGCAGCCGTCGGCCCCGGCCGTCGGCATGAAGGCAGGGGGGTATCCGCGGTCCCACGGCGGTTCCTGTCCTTCGTCAGGCCGCGCTGCCCGCGCGGTCACTGGTTGTCGCTCGGGGGGATCGCCCGTGTTGTCACGGCGCTCTCCGCTACCGAGGACGTAGCTCTCTCCCATCCCAGGCCCCCACCGGTGCGGGACGCACCGCCGGGGAGCCGGAGATGTACGTCCGATAGGAGGACACGCATGTCCCAGACCCACGGCAAGACCCGCTGGAAGCGCTTCGCCCTGGTGATGGTGCCGAGCGTCGCGGCCACCGCGATGGTCGGCGTCTCGATCGCCAACAGCGCGCTCGCGGCGTCGTTCAGCATCTCGGGCCAGCAGTTCAAGGTGAAGACCTCGCACCTCAAGGGCACCAACTTCGCCCAGTTCGGCACGGTCGACATCGAGGCCAACGGCACGCCGCACCCGGTCGCCGTCTCGGCCTTCGACGACGCCATCATCGAGAACCTCTGCCAGTCGGTGGTGACCGACCTCTCGGCGCTCGGCCTCGGCAAGATCACCCTCCAGCTGAACGCCGGTACCGACAAGGACAAGCCGGTCACCGCGCACAACCTGCTGATCGACCTGGAGCAGCTGAAGGCCGACGCGAAGTTCACCGACATCAACATCGGTCAGGACGCCTCGACCCTCACCGGTTCGGCGACCCAGGGCTGGAAGGGCCACCCGGCCCTCAAGGAAGCCGGCAAGAAGCTTCCGACCGGCGCCGTCGGCTTCGCCCAGGCCGCCAGGGAGGCCGACCTCACCGGCGTCGAGCAGGTCGCACGCGCCACGTCGGCCGGCACCTTCGTCCTCAACGGTCTGAGCCTCAAGCTCAAGAGCGGCGACGGCCCGGGCAACGAGTGCTTCTGAGCCTCGTCTGACGGTGCGCCGGTCGGCGCACCCGAGTGAGGGGTCCTTCAGGGCCGGGGGCGGCGGGCGACCGCCGTTCCCGGCCCCACGCCACTGTTTCTCCCTCGTAGAGACATCGAGGAGCTGCACCATGTCCAGCGCAACGGCCGACGCTCGGCCCGAACACCGGAACCCGGTCGGATGGCTCTGGCGGAACTTCCGCGAATTCCGCCGTACCCGGCCCTTCTGGGGCGGTCTGCTGGCCATGATCGCCGGCGTCCCGATCCTGTACTTCCCCTATGCGAACCTGTCGCTGGGCGGCGTCACCATCGCCATGTCGACCACGGCGGGCGCCGGTTCGCTGATCATCGGCGTGCTGCTGATCCTGCTCGGCTTCACCGCCTGGTTCCAGCCCGCCGTGCGGATCTTCGCGGGCGTCGCCACCACGCTGCTCACCCTCGTCTCGATCCCGGTCTCGAACCTGGCCGGCTTCGGCCTGGCCCTGCTGCCGGGGCTCATCGGCGGCGGACTGATGATGGCCTGGGCGGCGGTGCCGGAGGCGACGGTCGAGGCCGTCGACCCGGGTGCCGACCAGGGCGTCGCCGAGAGGACCGCCGGGACGACTGCCGCCGGGGCGACTGCCGCCGGGCCGTTCGCCGCCGAGAGGACTGCCACCGAGGCCGTCACCGCGCCGCTCCCGGCCGTCCCCGCCCAGGGCGAACCGTCGGTCGGGGGCCCGGCCGGGCCCGCCGTCGAGGGAACCGTTCCGCCGCAGGCCGGCGAGCCCAAGGAGGTTCGGTGACCGAGCCCGACGAGCGGCAGGGTGATCCCGTCGTTCCCGCCCCGCGCTCCGCCCGGCACGCGGCGCCCCGGACACCCGTCCGGATCCGCCTGCGCGGCCGCGCGCTGGCGATGGCCGCGGTACCGACCGCCCTGCTGATGGCCGCCGCCTACACACCGGGCTCGGCCATCGCCGAGACCTCGGCGAGCAAGCCGTGCGCCACCGCGCCGGACGCCGCGCCGCTGCCGCCGAAGGTGGCCGAGACGCCCGTCCCGAAGAGCGAGCTGCCGCCGCCGATCCCGGGCCCGTCGGTCCCGCTTCCCGAGGCGACCGCCCCGACGAGTGCGCCGGCGACCGCCCCGGCGACCCCGCCGGCGAGTGCGCCGGTCACGGCCCCGACGGCCGTCCCCACGCCGGCCGTCCCGCCGGCCGTCCCGCCGGCCGCCGCGCCGACTGCCGTGCCGACCGCCGCGGCGACGAGTGCCGCGCCGTCGGCACCTCAGCCGAAGGCCGCGACCCCGCCGCCGGCCGCGACCGCCGGCACCGCGGGCGGGGCCACCCGGGCCGGGCTCATCGACGACATCGTCGGGGGCGTCATCGACCTGGTCCGCCCGGGCGGTGCGCCGAGCCCGACCGCGGCGCCGTCCGCCGGCGTCCACGCGGTGGCCCCGGCCGCCCCCGCGCCCTCGCCGACCGGACCCGCCCCGACCGCACCGACCGCCCCGGCGCCGACCGCCACCGCGCCTGCGCCCGTCACCCCGAGCGGTACGGCGAGCGGTGTCCCGAGCGGCACCCCGTCCGGAGCACCGTCCGGAGCACCGAGCGGTTCGGCCTCGGCCAAGCCCGCCGCCAAGCCCTCCACCAAGCCCACCGCCGGTTCCTCCGCGGGCTCCGGGGCGAGCTCCTCGCCGTCGGCCCCGGCCAGGTCCTCCGCGCCGGGCACCCCGACGCCCTCCGGTTCGGCCTCGGCCACGCCGACCAAGGACCCGAACTGCCTGGTCGACACCAAGGCGCTCAACCCGGCCGGCAAGCCGCCGGACAACCCGATCCTCGTCCCGGACCAGAACTGGACCCTGCAGACCTCCCGGCTGGTGCTGAACCACGCGGTGCTGCTCGGTGTGGTCAACGTCCAGACGCCCACCGGCACCAAGCGGGTGCTGAAGTTCGAGGTCGAGAGCGTCGACATCGAGAACCTGCACATGTCGACGCTGGAGGGCAACGACAAGACCTTCCACGTCAAGGGCGCGCCCGGCTCGGTCTCGACCATGCGCAGCGGCACCGTCACCATGTACGTGGAGCGGCTCTCCGGCCACCTGTCCAAGGTGCTGGGCCTGCCGATCCCGATCGACCTGGGGGAGCTCACCCTCACGCCGGACGGGCCCCTGCCGCAGTGGCTGTACGACCTGATAGGTCAGCTCCAACTGCCGCTCTGGCTGGAGCTGACCGGCGTCACCGCCGTCCAGGCCGGCCAGTTCGGCGGCACCCTGACGATCCCCGGTATGCAGCTCTACAACGACGACACCCCGTACGTGGGCAACGCGAAGTAGCCCGGGCGGGCTCCGGCCCGGACACCGGCACCGAACGCCCGTGGGGCGGCCCCTCCGACCGGAGGAGCCGCCCCACGGGCGTCGTGCGGGGGGACTACTTGTCGCTGCGGGTACCGAGGTGGTGGACCTGGACCATGTTGGTGTTGCCGGGGACGCCGGGCGGGGAGCCGGCGGTGACGATGACGGTGTCGCCCTCGGCCAGCTCGCCGATGCGGAGCAGCTCGCCGTCGACCTGGGCCACCATCTCGTCGGTCGAGCCGACCTGCTCGGTCACGTGGGCCTCGACGCCCCAGCTCAGCGAGAGCTGGTTGCGGGTGGCGTTGTCCGGGGTGAACGCGATCACCGGGATCGGCGAGCGGTACCGGGAGAGCCGGCGCGCGGTGTCACCGGACTTGGTGAACGCGACCAGCGCCTTGCCGTTGAGGAAGTCGCCCAGCTCGCACGCGGCGCGGGCGATCGAGCCGCCCTGGGTGCGCGGCTTGCGGCCCGGGTTGAGCGGCTGGAGACCCTGGGAGAGCAGCTCCTCCTCGGCCTTCTCGCAGATCCGGCTCATGGTGCGGACGGTCTCGATCGGGTACTTGCCCACGCTGGACTCGGCGGAGAGCATGACCGCGTCGGTGCCGTCCAGGATGGCGTTGGCGACGTCGGAGACCTCGGCGCGGGTCGGGCGCGAGGCGTGGATCATCGACTCCATCATCTGGGTGGCGACGATGACGGGCTTGGCGTTCCGGCGGGCCAGCGTGATGAGCTGCTTCTGGACCAGCGGCACCCGCTCCAGCGGGTACTCGACGGCCAGGTCACCGCGGGCGACCATGATGGCGTCGAAGGCGAGGACGATCTCCTCCATGGCCTCGACGGCCTGCGGCTTCTCGATCTTGGCGATGACCGGCACCCGGATGCCGACCGCGTCCATGACCTCGTGGACGTCCTTGACGTCGGCCGCGTTGCGGACGAACGAGAGGGCGACCATGTCGACGCCCAGCTCCAGCGCGAAGCGCAGGTCGTCCTTGTCCTTCTCGGACAGCGCGGGCACGTTGACGGCCGCGCCGGGAAGGTTGATGCCCTTGTTGTTCGAGAGCACGCCGCCCTCGACGACCACGGTCCGCACCCGCGGGCCGTCGACGCTGACGACCTCCAGGGCGATGACGCCGTCGTTGATCAGGATCGGGTCGCCGGCCTTGACGTCGCCGGGCAGGCCCTTGTACGTGGTCCCGCAGATGTGCTGGTCACCGGGGACGTCCTCGGTGGTGATGGTGAACTCGTCGCCGTTGTCGACGGTCACCGGGCCGTTGGCGAAGGTCGCCAGACGGATCTTGGGACCCTGGAGGTCGGCCAGGACGCCGATGGCCTTGCCGGTGTCCTCCGAGACCTGGCGGACCTTGCGGTACCGCTCCTCGTGGTCCGCGTGGGTGCCGTGGCTCATGTTCAGTCGGGCGACGTTCATGCCCGCCTCGACGATGGCCTTCAGCTGTTCGTAGGAGTCCGTCGCCGGACCCAGGGTGCAGACAATTTTCGCTCGGCGCATATCGATCAGTCTATCCGTTCGTGTTATAGGTGCATTCGGCCCGAATCGAGAGGAATCGCCGACGAAGGATTCCGGGGAGCGAGACGACGGGGGGTCAGTTTTCGGACGACCGGTGCACCAGGGCGAAGGCCTGCCGGGCGATCTCCAACTCCTCGTCGGTGGGCACGACGGCGACCGCCACCCGTGCGTACTCGGGGGAGATCAGCCGGGGCTCGCGCGAGCGTACCGAGTTGAGTTCCGGGTCGACCGCGATGCCCAGCCCGTCCAGGCCGGCCGTGGCGGCCGCCCGGACCGGTGCCGCGTTCTCCCCGACACCCGCCGTGAAGGCGATCGCGTCCACCCGGCCGAGCACCGCGTAGTAGCCGCCGATGTACTTGCGCAGCCGGTGGATGTAGGCGTCGAACGCCAGCCGCGCGTCCTCGTCGCCCTCCTCCGAGCGGCGCATGATCTCGCGCATGTCGTTGTCGCCGCACAGGCCCAGCAGGCCGCTGCGACGGTTGAGCAGGTCGTCGATCTCGTCGATCGAGAGCCCGCCGACCCGGTGCAGGTGGAAGACCACGCCCGCATCGATATCACCCGAACGAGTGCCCATCACCAGGCCCTCCAGCGGGGTCAGCCCCATCGAGGTGTCCACGCACCGGCCGCCCGCGACCGCCGACGCCGAGGCGCCGTTGCCCAGGTGCAGCACGATCACGTTCACCTCGGCCGGGTCCTTGCCGAGCAGCCGCGCGGTGGCCCGCGAGACGTACTGGTGCGAGGTGCCGTGGAAGCCGTAGCGGCGCACCCGGTGCCGGTCGGCGACCTCCTTGTCCACGGCGTACCGGGCGGCGTGCTCCGGCATCGAGGCGTGGAAGGCCGTGTCGAACACGGCCACCTGGGGCAGGTCCGGCCGCAGCGCGCGGGCCACCTCGATGCCGGTGATGTTGGCCGGGTTGTGCAGCGGGGCGACCGGGATCAGCCGGCGGATCTCCCGGAGCACGTCGTCGGTGATCACGGTCGGCTCGGTGAACCGCAGGCCGCCGTGCACCACCCGGTGGCCGATCGCGGCCAGCTCCGGGGAGTCCAGCCCGAGGCCGTCGGCGGCCAGCTCCTCGGCGACCGCCTTCAGCCCCGCGCCGTGGTCGGGGAAGGCCTGGACGCTCTCCCGCTCGGCGCCGCCGCGCGGGGTGTGCACCAGCCGGCCGCCGGCCTCGCCGATCCGCTCGACCAGCCCGGAGGCCAGCCGGGCGCCGTCCAGCATGTCGATCAGCTGGTACTTGACCGACGAGGAGCCGGCGTTCAGCACCAGGACGCGGGTACCTTCACTCATGCCGTTGCTCCTTCGCGGCGTTCCTGGGACTGGATGGCGGTGATCGCCACCGTGTTGACGATGTCCTGCACCAGCGCGCCGCGCGAGAGGTCGTTGACCGGCTTGCGGAGCCCCTGGAGCACCGGGCCGACGGCGACCGCGCCGGCCGAGCGCTGGACGGCCTTGTAGGTGTTGTTGCCGGTGTTGAGGTCCGGGAAGATCAGCACGGTGGCCCGGCCGGCCACCTCGGACCCCGGCAGCTTGGTGGCCGCGACGTGGGCGTCGACCGCCGCGTCGTACTGGATCGGCCCCTCGACCAGGATGTCCGGGCGCAGCTCGCGGACGAGTTCGGTGGCCTTGCGGACCTTGTCGACGTCCGCGCCCGAGCCGGAGGTGCCGGTCGAGTAGGACAGCATCGCGACCCGCGGCTCGACGCCGAACTGGGCGGCGGTGGCGGCCGACTGGATGGCGATGTCGGCCAGCTGCTGGGCGTCCGGGTCCGGGTTGACGGCGCAGTCGCCGTACACCAGCACCTTGTCGGCCAGGCACATGAAGAAGACGCTCGACACGATGGCCGCGCCCGGCGAGGTCTTGATCACCTCGAAGGCGGGCCGGATGGTGGCCGCGGTGGAGTGCACCGCGCCGGAGACCATGCCGTCGGCGATGCCCTCCTGGACCATCAGGGTGCCGAAGTAGGAGACGTCGGTGACCACGTCCAGGGCCAGTTCGACGGTCATCCCCTTGTGCGCCCGCAGCTTCGCGTACAGCTCGGCGAACTGGCGGCGCAGCGGGCTGGTGGTCGGGTCGACGATCCGGACCTGGGCGCGGTCGGCGGCCGGGTTCTCGGCCGGGAGGTCGATGCTCAGGCCCGCGGCCTTGCGGCGGACGGCGTCGACCTCGCCGAGCAGGGTGAGGTCGCAGATGTTGCGGCGGAGCAGGATCTCGGCGGCGCGCAGCACCCGCTCCTCGGTGCCCTCCGGCAGCACGACGTGCCGGCGGGCGCCCCGGGCCCGCTCCAGCAGCGCGTGCTCGAACATCATCGGGGTCACCCGCTCGGACCGGCCGACCTCGATCAGGTTGGTCAACTCGGCCGTGTCCACGTGCAGTTCGAAAAGGCCGAGGGCGATGTCGGCCTTCCGCGGGCTGGCTGCGGAGAGCTTGCCCTCCAGGTGGGTGAGCGCGGCGGCGGTGAGCCAGCTGCCCTCCGGCACGACCGCGACCGGGGTGCCGGGGGCCAGCCGCGCGGCGAGTGCCATCACGTTCGGCCCCGGGTGCTGGCCGAGGGTGAGCAGCACGCCGGCGATCGGCGGCGCGCCGGCGGCGTGCGCGGCCAGCGAGCCGATCACCAGGTCGGCGCGGTCCCCGGGGGTGACCACCAGGGCGCCCTCGGTCAGCGCGTCGAGGAAGGTCGGCAGCATGGCGCCGCCGAAGACGAAGCCGCGGACGTCCCGGGCCAGGCCCGCGGCGTCCCCGATCAGCACCTCGGCGCCGGTCGCCTCGACCAGCTGGGCGACGGTCGGCGCGGCCAGCGCCGGCTCCTCGGGGATGACGTACGCGGGGATCGGCAGCTTCTCGGTGAGCTTGCGCTGGACCGGCTGCTTGGCGCCCGGTGCGACCCGGTTGGCGACCATCGCCAGGGTCTCGCAGCCCAGGTCGGTGTAGGCCCGGTGGGCGTTGCGGACCTCGGCGACCACCGTGGCGGCGTCCTCGCCGTGCCCGCCGACCACCGGCAGGACGGCGGCGCCGAACTCGTTGGCGAGCCGGGCGTTGAAGGCCAGCTCGTCCGGGATGTTGGTGTCCGCGAAGTCGGTGCCCAGCACCAGTACGGCCTGGCAGCGCCGCTCCAGTGCCCGGAACCGGTCCACCAGGACCGAGACCAGCTCGTCCTGTCCCTGGGCGGCCTGGAGCGCGGCGGCCTCCTCGTACGTCAGCCCGTACAGCTCGCCGGCCGGCAGGTCCAGCCGGTACCGGGCCCGCAGCAGCTCGACCACGTGGTCCGACCCGGGCTCTCCCCCGGCCGGGCGGCCGGAAGCCGCTCCCACGGGCGCTTGCGCGTGTACCAGCGGACGGAACACCCCGACCCGGTCCACCTGGCGGGTGAGCAGCTCCATGACCCCGAGCTCCACCGCCTGTCGCCCGTCCCCCCGGTCGATCCCGGTCACGTACACGCTGCGCGCCACGTGGCTCTCTCCGTCCCGTCGTCTCAGAAAGTGGTCATATCGACCATACCTTCGCACCCTGAACGCCCGTCCGCGAGCAGAGTGGTCGTACCCCGGCAAGGGGCGAAGGTCACAGGGGCGAGAAGCGGTCCGGGCCGACGAGCTCGACCACGGCTCCCCGGTCGAGCTCGTCGAGGCGGAGCACGGTCACCCGCTTGTCCAGCAGCCAGCCGTGCCGGCGGCGGAGGGTGTCGTTCGGTCCGGGCCGCCAGCCGTCGGCGGCGAGCCGTTCGCGCACCCGGCGGCCCACCTCGGAGCCGGGCAGGCCCTCGGGGCTGCCGAGGGTGAGTTCACGGACGCAGAAGTGCAGGGCGCAGCGGGGATCCTCGCCGCTGTCGCGTTCGACGGTGAGCCCGGCCGGCAGCGAGAACTCGGCCCGGGCGGGGGAGTACGGCTCGTGGACGGCCAGCTGGTAGAGGAGGCCGATGACGAGGCCGATCAGGCTGTGGGCGGCGGTGGCGAGGGTCGCGACGGCCACCGGGCGGCTGTACTCCGGGGACGGCCGGGGGCCGCACCGCCGCCGCTCGACCAGCGCACCGGCCAGGACGACCAGGCCGGCGGCCAGCGGATAGCCGGCCTCGGACTCGGCGGTGGCCCGGCTGTGGAACCAGCCGTGTTCCAGTCCGACCGGGACGGCCGCCAGGCCGGCGAGGACGGCGCCGACCGCCGCTCCGGTCGTGCGGGTGCGCGCCAGCACCGCCCAGCAGGCCGGGGGCAGCAGAACGTAGGCCCACCCCAGGAACGTTGCCACGCGCGAGGCCCCCCAGCCGCCGACGATCGGTAACCGCCCGGGGGAGCCTAGGGGCCACCGCCGCCAGGCACAACGGCCCCTGCCGCGGGGCGCGACCGCGCCGCGGTGGCGGGTGCCGGGCCCGGGGGCCGGCACCCGCCGGGAGCGTCAGACGGGGCGCAGCCAGAGGGTGGCGAGCGGGGGGAGGACCAGTTCGGCGCTGCGGGGCTGGCCGTTCCACTCGACGGGCTCGGACTTCACGGGGCGGGAGTTGGCGATGCCGCTGCCGCCGTAGGTCTCGGCGTCGGTGTTGAGGACCTCTTCCCAGAGCTGGTCGCGGCCGTCGAGGGCTGGCAGGCCGACGCGGCGGCCGTGGCGGACCACGGGGGAGAAGTTGCAGACGGCGACCAGCGGGGTGCCGTCCGCGGCGTACCGGACGAAGGAGAGCAGGTTGTCCTCGGCGGCGCCGCCGTCGAGCCAGCGGAATCCGTCCGGGGTGGTGTCCAGCTCCCAGAGGGCGGGGGCGTCGAGGTAGCGGCGGTTGAGGTCGCGGACGAGGCGGCGGACGCCCAGGTGGTCCTGGTGGGCGGGCCACTGCTCGTCGAGCACCCACCACTGCGGGCCCTGCTCGTGGTCCCATTCGGCGCCCTGGGCGAACTCCTGTCCCATGAAGAGGAGCTGCTTGCCCGGGTGGGCCCACATGAAGCCGAGGTAGGCGCGGTGGTTGGCGCGCTGCTGCCACCAGTCGCCGGGCATCTTGGAGACCAGGGCCTGCTTGCCGTGCACCACCTCGTCGTGCGAGATCGGCAGGATGTAGTTCTCGGAGTAGGCGTACACCATCGAGAAGGTGATCTCGTTGTGGTGGTACCTGCGGTGCACCGGTTCCTTGCCGATGTAGACCAGCGAGTCGTGCATCCAGCCCATGTTCCACTTGAGTCCGAACCCGAGGCCGCCGCTGTCGGTGGGCCGGGTGACGCCGTCCCAGGCGGTGGACTCCTCGGCGATGGTGATGACGCCGGGGCAGCGGCGGTAGACGGTGGCGTTCATCTCCTGGAGGAACGAGGCCGCGTCGAGGTTCTCCCGCCCGCCGTACTGGTTGGGGGTCCAGGCGCCGCCCTCGCGCGAGTAGTCGAGGTAGAGCATCGAGGCGACGGCGTCGACCCGCAGGCCGTCGATGTGGAACTCCTCGCACCAGTAGACCGCGTTGGCGACGAGGAAGTTGCGCACCTCGACGCGGCCGTAGTCGAACTCCAGGGTGCCCCAGTCGGGGTGCTCGGCACGCAGCGGGTCGGCGGGCTCGTACAGCGGCTCGCCGTCGAACCGGGCGAGTGCGAAGTCGTCCTTGGGGAAGTGCGCCGGCACCCAGTCGACGATGACGCCGATGCCGTGCCGGTGCAGGGTGTCGACCAGGTGCCGGAAGTCGTCGGGGGTGCCGAGCCGGGCGGTGGGCGCGTAGTAGCCGGACACCTGGTAGCCCCAGGAGCCGCCGAAGGGGTGCTCCATGACCGGCATGAGCTCCACGTGGGTGAAGTTCAACTCCTTGAGGTACCCGGGGAGTTCCTCGGCGATGGCGCGGTACGAGGTGAGGTCGGGGCGCCAGGACGCCAGGTGCAGCTCGTACACCGACATGGGGGCGCGGTGGTGTGCGGTGCGGGCCCGGCGGGCCATCCACTCGTCGTCCTGCCAGCGGTGGGCGGAGGTGGTGACGACCGAGGCGGTGCCGGGCGGGATCTGCGCGGCGCGGGCGAGCGGATCCGCCTTGTCGAGGATCCAGCCCTGCCGGGTGCGGATCTCGTACTTGTACTGGGTGCCCTCGCCGAGGCCGGGCACGAACAGCTCCCAGATGCCGGAGGAGCCGAGCGAGCGCATCGGGTGGCCGGAGCCGTCCCAGTGGTTGAAGTCGCCGATCAGGCGGACCCCGGCGGCGTTCGGCGCCCAGACGGCGAAGGCGGTGCCGGCGACCCCGTCGACGGTGCGCACGTGGGAGCCGAGGGCCTGCCAGAGCTGCTCGTGCCGGCCCTCGGAGATCAGGTGGAGGTCGAGGTCCCCGAGGGTGGGCGGGGTGCGGTAGCCGTCGTGCTGGCGGATCGGCTCGATGCCCGGGTAGCTGACCAGCAACTGGTAGTCGACCGGGTCCGACGCGGCGGGTCCGGCGCCGGGGAGCAGTCCGGTGAAGAGGCCGCTCTGCTGGTGGGTGAGCTCGGCGGGTCCGAGCGCGGTCTCGACGACGACGCGTTCGGCGAACGGGCGGAGCACCCGGATGGCGGTGCCGCCGTGCACGGGGTGGGCGCCGAGCAGGGAGTGCGGGTCGTGGTGCTGTCCGCCGACCAGCCGGTCGACCTCGGCGGGCGGCAGCGGCGCCTCGGGCAGCCGCAGTGCCCCGGACGGTGCGGCGGCCTCGGCGGCGGCACCCGCCCGGTCGGTGGTCCCGGTGCCGGCCGGGCGCCCGGCCGAG
>NZ_JBEXNT010000187.1:0-13748 GCF_040611255.1 Kitasatospora sp. NPDC002965
CGACCGATCGGGGGCCGGATCCGGCTAGCGTCGAGACATCCACCGACCCGAGGCGAGAGCCTCCACCGGAGAGAGGCATGCCATGAACCCGGTCGCGACGTCGTCGGCCGGCGCCTGCTGCGGGTCAACGACACGGCGGCCACGCACGGAGAACGCCCCGCCGAACAGGTCCCCCTCGCGGGCAGCACCGTCTACGACGAGGTCCTGCGCACCCAGAAGCCGGTGCGGGCACCGCAGGACGGGCAGGGGGAGCGGGTGCTCGCCCCCGTCACCAACCGCGGCGACACCATCGGTGTCCTGGAACTGTTCCTCGACCGGGTCACCCCGGACGTGCTGGAGCAGGTCGAGGAGGCCGCGCACGCGCTGGCGTACATCATCATCGCGGACCGCCGCTTCACCGACCTCTACCACTGGGGCAACCGCACCACTCCGGTCAGCCTGGCCGCCGAGATCCAGCGCCAGCTCCTGCCCTCCGCCCCCTCCTGCGAAGCCACCGAGTTCGCCCTCGCCGGCGCCCTGGTCCCGGCCGCCGACATCGCCGGCGACACCTACGACTACACCCTCGACCACGACACCCTGCACCTGTCCATCACCGACGCCATGGGCCACGACGTCGACGCCTCGCTCATGGCCACCCTCCTGGTCAACGCCTCCCGCGGCGCCCGCCGCGCCGGCACCGACCTCGCCGAACAGGCCCAGCGGATCCACCGGGCCCTCCTCGACCACGGCCGGCAGACCTACGCCACCGGTCAGCTGCTGCGCATCGCCCTGGACGGGAGCGGCGCCCGGCTCGTCAACGCCGGCCACCCCTGGCCGCTGCGGCTGCGCGACGGCACGGTCGACGAACTGCGCCTGGCCGTGAACCTGCCCTTCGGCGTCCTCGGACAGGGCCCGTACCGGGTGCAGGACATCGACCTGCGTCCCGGGGACCGCCTCGTCCTCTACACCGACGGCATGCAGGAACGCCAAGCGCACCAGGTCGACCTTCCCGGCCTCATCCGCAAGACCGCCGCCGAGCACCCGCGCGAGGTCGTGCGCACCCTGGTCGCCGCGGTCGCCGACGCCTGCGACGGCCGTGTCAGGGACGACGCCACCGTCCTGTGTCTGGACTGGTACGGCCCCCTCTCCGCGGACCGCCGGGCCGCCCGGGCCGGCACCTGACCTCGCGCACGGCCCGGTCCGGCCGCGTCGGGACCGCGAAGCGTCGGTCGCGCCGGACGGGGCCGATGCGGTGTCAGAGGCCGCCGAGCCCCGGGGGGTCGTTGACGGGCGTGGCGGTACTGTGCGGACGGTCGGGCCAGTTGAGGGCCCCGGACAGGGGTCCGAGCCTGCCGCCGAAGCTGCCCCAGCGCACGCCGGCGGCAAGCAGCTCGGCGTCCTGCGGGGACAGGCGGTCGTTGGTACGGGGGATCCACGGCTGGTGGCGGGCGTAGTGGGCCTCCAGCGCGGCCCGCCCCTCCTCCGTCGTGCTGCAGAACCAGTAGTGACCCCTCACCTTCGGGCTGGCGGCCTTCCAGCCGGCCGCGAGGAGGACGGCCGTGGCGGCGAGCGGGATCAGGAACGTCCGACCGCCCTCGGCGCCGGCCAGTCCGACGGCGGTCAGGCCCATGGCGATGCACGGCACCTGGATCCACACCAGGCGGTTGTGGCCGCGCTCCGCCGCCCGGGACCGCCCGGGGTGGCGCACCAGCCCCTGGTCGCCCAGCCTGTTCCCGATCGCGAGGATGGCGCGGCTGCGCCCGAACCGGCCCATCCGCCGCCAGGTCCGGCGGCTCGGCGAGAGACCGATCACCTTGATCACGTCGGCTTCGACCGCATCACGCGGAACGGGGTCGGTGACGGTGAGGACCTTGTCCCGGACCTTCATCCGGCCGCCCAGGATCATCGCCGCGATCGCCACCTGGGCGACCCGCTTCTCGTAGAGGGAGAGGAAGGCGACCTCGTAGAGCGTGAACTCGTCGTCGGGCGGGCGCGGACGCACCGGAGCGTCCAGGAAGACGCGGAGCGCCCGGCGGTAGCGGACGGCGCAGAGCGCGGTCGACCCGTAGGCGACGACAAGCAGGACCCACCACGGCACGGCGCACCCCCGGCCCGCCCCATACCCCGCCCGGTGGCACCTGACACGGAGAAGGGTTGACCACCGCGTTCCCGTGACGTTCCCGCTCGCCCCGACGCCGGTCCCGACGCCGGTCCCGACGCCGGTCCTGACGCGGACGTGCCGTGACGCCCGGGCGTGCCGACGCCCGTAAGGTGGGGCATCGGCTCGTCGACGAGAAGCAGGGTGTGCGGATGTCCTCGGAACGGGATCGCCGGCGGATGCTGCGCGACGCCCACAAGGCGGAGCACAAGCGCGCGGAGTGGGACCTGCTCGGCCTCGACCGCGAACAACTCGACGATCTCCTCGACCACGTCGAGGAGCGCCTCGCGGACACCGACTGTGATCACACCCTGAGGCACTCCCGGGCCTGGGCCGATGCCTGGTCGGTGCCGTGGTCCCCGCTGGAAGCGGGCCTCCTGGCCAACGGTGCCGGCTGCGACTGCGAGGTGCTCGCAAACGTCGACCCGGACGAAAGGGTCTGATTCCGCTCCGCTGCCACCAGGCGGGACGTGGGGCCGGGCATGCCGTCGACTGACGCCTCGACCGGCCGACGGCACCGCCGTCTCTCCTGAACCGGCGCCGTCGGCCCGCCCGGCGATCCCGCCGCATCCCCGTGCCGGGCTCCGTCACCGCACGACAGTTCAGCCGGCGGGCCCCGCGATGCCTTGCGATCTCGGCAGAGGCGGGCACCCCCACCCGGTGCCCGCCCTCTCCCGATCCCCGTTTTCCGTTGCCGTTCCCGTTCCCCGACCGGCGAACGTCCACCGCCTCCCGCGACCGTTCCGGCGCACCCGCACGGGGCCGCGGCCACGGGACGGGCACCGAACCCCTGCCGGACCGCGTACCCGCTGCTCGCCGGGCACGGGCCGTGCCTCTACGCTGGCGGCGGGCGCCGGCCCCGGCGCGCACAGACCCGGGGGGACCGCGTGATCCGAGTTCAGCAGCGCACCTACACCCTGATCGCGTGGCCGTGGAACGCCATGTCCTGGGCCCGGGTGCCCGAGGGGCTCGGGTTCACCCTGTACGACGTCGTCGACCCGACGGCGCGCGGCGTCGAGGTGCCCGGCACGGAGCAGGACGCCACCCGCTGGAAGGTGGCCCACGACGCCTACCAGGACCTGCTGCGCCACGCCGAGGACACCGTGCGCCACGCCCACGGCGTGCGCAGCAAGGCCGGCTTCATGGTGGACCGGCGCACGGTGCGCCTGCGCCGCTACGATCTGGTGCCCGGGCGCGGGGCCCGCTCCCGACGGCTGTTCGCCGAGTGCGGGACCCTGATGCGGGCGGCCGAGGCGGCCTACCGGCCGATCCTCGACGAGATCGAGGCCCGCCTCGCGGACGCTCAGGGCGCGGCCTGAGGCCGTCGCCGCCGACGCCCGGCCACGGGCCGGGGTCCGGTCAGAGGCTGATGATCTGCAGGCCGGAGCCGGCGGTGAGGTAGAAGGTGTGGCCGTCGGGGCCGAGGGCCAGGCCCGTCACCCAGTTGAGGCCGGTGATGCCCTCGCCCGGGACGAGGGTGTTGGTCGCGGTGTCCAGGGCGAGGACCGAGGCCGCGCCGTCGGTGCCGGTGAGGTCCTGCTGGACGAGGTACAGCCGGGTGCCGCCCGCGCCCACCGACGGGTTCTGCAACCACTGGCCCGGGGCGATGTCGAGGGTGGTGAGGGTGCCGGTGGCGAGGTCGACGGCGTAGCCGGTGCCGCTGCTCCCCACGCCGTGGAGCCGCGTGCCGTCGGGGGAGAGGGCCAGGCTCGGTACGGCGCCGATCGGGGCGGCGACGGCCCCGGCCACGGTCGGGGTCGCGGTGCTCGTGTCCAGGTGGACCAGGTTCTCGTCGGTGGCGGCGTACGCGGCGCCGCCGCCCGGCAGGGTGACGATCGAGCCCAGGTAGCGGCCGGGCACCGGCACGGCGGTGGTGAAGTCCTGCTGCTGCGGGGAGAAGGACAGGAGCCGGGCGCTCGGTTCGGCCGGGCGGTGGAAGCGGGCCGGCCCGTTCTGGCCGACGTAGACCCTGGCGCCGTCGGGGCTGACCGCCAGTGAGGTGAGGGCCCCGGGGAGGGTTCCCTCGGGCCGGGGCTGGTCCGGTACCGCCGTGCTGGAGACCACGGCGTCGGTGGCCGTGTCGATGGCGGCCAGGGTGGACAGCGGCGCCCTGCGGGCGGTCGAGAACAGGACGTAGACGCGCGAACCGTCGGGGCTGACCGCGACCGGGCCGGGACCGGCCCCGAGTCCGGTGGACAGCGTCACCACTGCGGTGATCGCCCCGCTCTGGGTGTCGACGACCTTCACCTTGGCGCCGTCGATGCTGTCCTTCACCGCGACGTAGGCCTTGCGCCCGTCCGGGCCGACCGCCACCGAGGCGGGCGACGAGTCCAGTTCGACGGTCCGCGGGACGCCAGGGACCGGCCCGTCGAACGGGCCCGTGACTGCGCCGGCGGAGCCGGACCCGGTGAGCAGCAGCGCTCCCACGGCCGCCAGGGAACCCAGCCAACGAGCCTTCGAGGCAAGCGAGTTCATTCAACCCTCCCCTTCGGACACCGCGGGTCCCCGCAGTGGAAGGCAAACGCTACGGGACGAACTCGGCACGGGTGCAGAGTTGTTGATGCATCATCAGGCCAATTCGAGAGCGACACCGGTCCGGTCCGGCGCCCCCACCGGGAGCCGCGCCCACGGGGTGATCCGCCGCCGGCCCGTCGGCACAGCGGTGCCCGCGGCCGGTCTCCGCAGCGCGAGCGGCGCCCTGCCTCCGGGCGCGGGTCGCGTCCGGAGGCAGGGCGGCGAAGCGCGCCGGTCAGCCTCCCGCGGGGGAGATGATGGCGTAGGCGCCGCGGGTCGCCGGGGAGAAGTGGCGGCGGATCACCTGGTCGCTGGAGTTGCCCTCGATGGTGTCGACGGTGCCGTCGGCGTTGGCCTTCTCGATGATGCCGACGTGGACGCTCGTGCTGGTGTTCTGCGGACCGGTGCCGAAGACGATGGCGTCACCGGGCTGCGGGTTGCTCAGACCGCTGTGCAGGGTGCCGTGGTTGCGGCCGTAGTAGTAGAAGTCCCCGCTGAACGCGGTGCTGAAGTTGACGCCGGCCTGGCGCCACGCCCAGCTGGTGAACAGGGCGCACCAGGCCACGCAGGGGCCGTACGGGTTGCAGTTGTTGCCCCACTCGTGGACGCCGAGCTGGGAGCGGGCCGCCTGGACGATCCTGTCGCGGACACTGCCGTCCAGCGGGGGAACGGTGGGGGTTCCGCCGCTCTCGCCGCCCGGGGTGCCGCCGCCGAGCTCGCGGGGGATCCCCATCGACGCCATGGTCTGCGGGCCGGCGATGCCGTCGACCTCCAGGCCGTGGGCGCTCTGGTAGCTGCGCACCGCGTTGATGGTGGCGGGGCCGTAGTCGCCGTCGGCGGGCGTGTTCGCCTTGCCCTGCACCTGCTTCACCTTCGCGGTCAGAGCCGCGTTGGTCAGCGGCCCGGCGATGCCGTCGACCGAGAGGTCGTTGTCGCTCTGGAACGAGAGCACCGCGTTCTTGGTGGCGGGGCCGTAGACCCCGTCCACACCGCCCTCGCCCAGGTAGCCGAGACCGGTCAGGTTGCGCTGGAGCAGCCGGGTGTCGTTGCTGCTGCCGGTGCCGCTGGAGGTGATGCGGTCGATGTTCATCGCGCCCATGGTCTGCGGGCCGGCGATGCCGTCGGCCTCCAGGTGGCGGGCGCTCTGGTAGCTGCGCACTGCGTTGATGGTGGCGGGGCCGTAGTCGCCGTCGGCCGAGACGCCGGCCTTGGCCTGGACCTGCTTCACCTTGGCGAGCAGCGCGGTCATCGTGTTCGTCCCGGCGACGCCGTCCACGGACAGGCCGTTGTCGCGCTGGAAGTGCCGGACCGAGTCGGTGGTCTGGGAGCCGTAGACGCCGTCGACGCCGCTGAGCGGGGCGTAGCTGAGCCCAGCGAGGTCGCGCTGGAGCAGCCGGACGTCCACCGCGTGGGCCTGCCCCGCGGTGGGGCCGAGCAGGAGGCCGAAGAGGATCATTGCCAGGGCCAGCGCCGTCGAGGTGAGCCGGGCGCCGGGAGCCCGGGTGGGTGGGCGGAGGTTCGTTGCGGACATGGGGACTTGCCTCTCGTTCTCGTTCTCGTTCTCGTTCGCCCGGGAAGCCCGGGACGGGTGGGCGAGGACGTGACGGGTCCACCGGTCGGCGGCGTCACGTCCTGGGGCGGTTCGGGGCCGGCGCCGAGGGGCCGGCGGCGGCCGGGCCGCTGAGGCTCTCGGCCACGGCGGCCCGACCGTACGGCCCGAGGGCCGCGCCGTACGGGGCGCGGAACGGGCGCGTGCAGTGCCTTTCGGTTCGCCACGCGGGTTCGTCCGTACTGGTCGTCCGTACTGGTCGTCCGTACGGACGGGTTCCGGTGGCGTTCGTCCGGCCGTTTCCCGCCCGACGGCGCCAACTCTGACCCGGCGTGATCCACGGGTCGAGGGGCGTCCGGATCTTTGAGACTTCGCGGAGCGTCTCAGGCCGTGGACCTGCTCAGTGAGACATCGTCAGATACATCCTGAGACGCTTGAACGCCTTTGTAGGACTAGGCTCTGATGATGCGTCAGTCCTTACTGTCCCGAATCGACTTGTTTGCCCTCGGGCCGCCTGCGGAGCCCGCCGCTCGTGCCCCGCCGCCCGCTTCCCGTCGGTCGGCGGCAATCCCGTCGCCCGCGCATCTGCGACGGCCTGCGGCGGGATCCGGCCGGACCACCGCAAGTGACTACCAGGATCGTCCGATCCCGGACTTCGCGAACGGCCTGCCCGTCGCGCGGCCGCATGTGTCCGGCCCGGCCGAGCGATCGGCCACGGTGACGTGACTGCCGCCGGGTCGCGCCCTGTCCGCGGCAGCGCGAGTACCTCGCGAAGCTCTCCTCTCCGCCACCCCCCGAGCCCCGGTGACTGCTTCAGCGATCTGGGTGAACCCCCGCCGCTTGTGTGCGCAACAGGCCGGTCTGCGCGACTTCTCGAGCCGCCTTCCCGGGCTTCCCCAGCTCGGACGGAAGGGCGCCGGGCCGCACACGGCGCCCACTCCCGGTCGGTCAGGCGGTGTCCTGGACCGGCAGCGCCGCCACCATCGGATGGTCCTTCTTGATCAGGCCGAGCTTCGCGCTGCCACCGGGGGAGCCGAGGTCGGTGAAGAACTCGGCGTTCGCTGTGTTGAACGGCTGCCACGGATCCGGGGTGTCGTCCTCGAAGTAGATCGCCTCGACCGGGCAGACCGGCTCGCAGGCACCACAGTCGATGCACTCGTCGGGTTGGACGTAGAGCATCCGCTCCCCCTCGTAGATGCAGTCGACGGGGCACTCGTCCAGGCATGCCCTGTCCTTGACGTCCACGCAGGGCAGGGCGATCACATAGGTCATCGGGGCTGCCGTCCTCTCCGGGTCGGTGCTGCTCGCCGCTCTGGCACGGCCGACCGTAGGGCCTCAAGTAAGCTTGAGGTCAAGAGGAGGCGATGCATGGCGACCCACCAGCCCGGCGACGCCAGGGCCACCCCCGACGACTGGTTGGGCATCGGCGAGGTCAGCGCGCGGACCGGGGCGGCAGTGTCCGCCCTGCGGTTCTACGAGGAACTCGGCCTGATCGCCTCCGAGCGCGACGAGCGCAACCAGCGCCGCTACCCCCGGCACATGCTGCGCCGCGTCGCACTGATCTCCGTGGCGAAACGGATCGGCATCCCGCTGCAGGACCTTCAGGAGGCGTTCGCAGACGTGCCCCTCGACCGGCCGCCGAGCCATCACGAGTGGCAGCGCGCCTCGCGCGGCTGGAAGCGCCGCTTGGAGGAGCGCCGGCAGACCATCGAACGGCTGGAGGCCGAACTCACGGGGTGCATCGGCTGCGGCTGCCTCTCGATGAAGGCCTGCGCCCTGCTGAACCCCGGAGACGCACTCGCCGAGGACGGTGTCGGACCCCGACGTCTGTGAGGGGTTCCGGGTTGAGGTCCTCTCCTGTCCTCCCCGCGCAGGCGGGGGCCGGCTGTACCTGCCCGTCTCCACGCCCACGCAGGAGAACTCCTTCCGCGCGGCTCGTGACAGCACCACCTGAGACGGTCTCGACCACGGCGTGTACCCGCCTGCTTCCGGGCGCCACAAGGCTCACCGGAGTGACGTGGCGAGACGCGTGCTGAGTCACACCTGACCGGTCAGCCCTTCGACCAGTTGCACCGTCGGCATCCCCGGAGGGCGGCGGGCGGCCGAGGAGGATCCTCGGCCGCCCGCTGTCATCCGCCACCGGGTCGTCGTACCGCACCGGCGCAAGCGCCCTGGCCGGCCCCGACCGGCCCGATACGTCGGCGGCTCACACCGAAGGGGCTCCCGTTTCCCGGAGTGCGCCGTCGGCGAGCCGCAGCCAGCGGTTGACCCCGATCTCGGCGAGGAACCGTTCGTCGTGGCTGACCACCAGGAAGGCGCCCCGGTACGAGTTGAGCGCGCTCTTGAGCTGGCCCGCGCTGACCAGGTCGAGGTTGTTGGTCGGCTCGTCGAGGAGCAGCAGGTGCGGGGCCGGCTCGGCGCACAGCACGCAGGCCAGGGTGGCGCGCAGTCGCTCGCCGCCCGAGAGTACGCCGACCGGCAGGTGGGCCCGGGCGCCGCGGAACAGGAAGCGGGCGAGCAGGTTCATCCGGTCCGCCTCGGGCCGCTCGGGGGCGAACGCGGCGAAGTTCTCCGCCACCGTGCGGTCCAGGTCCAGCAGGTCAAGGCGCTGCGAGAGGTAGGCGATCCGGCCGTCGTTGCGCGTGATCCGGCCGCCGTCCGGGGCGAGGTCACCGATGACCAGCCGCAGCAGGGTGGACTTCCCCGCGCCGTTGGGGCCGGTCAGCGCGATGCGCTCGGGGCCGCGGACGTTCAGGTGGACACCGCCGTCGGCGAACACGGGCCGGCCGGCGTGGCGTACCTGCAACCCCTCGCCGAGGAAGAGGTTGCGCCCGGCGGGTACCTGGGTGTCAGGCAGGTCCAGGGAGAGACGTTGCTCCTCGCGCAGGGCACGCCCGGCCTCGTCGAGCCGGGCCTTGGCCTCGTTGACCCGGGAGGCGTGCATCTGCCCCGCCCGGCCCGCGGACTCCTGTGCGCCGCGCTTCATGGTGCCGGCGAAGATACGGGGCAGGCCGGCGTTGTTGAGGTTGCGGGCGGCGTTGCTCGCACGGCGGTCGGCGCGTTCGCGGGCCTGCTGCAACTCCCGCTTCTCCCGCTTCAGTTCCTGCTCGGCGTTGCGGACGTTCTTCTCGGCGACCTCGTGTTCGGCCCGCACCGCCTCCTCGTACGCGGTGAAGTTTCCGCCGTAGAAACGCAGTTCGCCGCTGCTGAGCTCGGCGATGTGGTTCATGCGATCGAGCAGCGCGCGGTCGTGGCTTACCAGCAGCAGGCAGCCGTTGAAGTCCGCCAGCACGTCGTAGAGCTTGTGCCGGGCCTCCGTGTCGAGGTTGTTGGTCGGTTCGTCGAGCAGCAACACGTCCGGGCGCCTGAGGAGTTGGGCGGCGAGGCCGAGGGAGACGATCTGGCCGCCGCTGAGCGTGCTCAGGCTGCGGTCCAGGGCGAGGTGAGCCAGGTCGAGTCGGTCGAGCTGGGCGCGGGTGCGCTCCTCGATGTCCCAGTCGTCGCCGATGACGGCGAAGTGCTGCTCGTCGACGTCGCCGGACTCCACCGCGTCGATGGCCTGGACGATGTCGGCGATGCCGAGTACCTCGGCGACCGTGAGGTCGGCGGTCAGGGGGAGGCTCTGGCGGAGGTGGCCGAGCTTGCCGCTGACGGTCAACACACCGGTCGCGGGCTGGAGTTCTCCGGCGATCAGCTTGAGCAGGGTGCTCTTTCCGGAGCCGTTGGGGGCGACCAGGCCGGTCCGCCCGGCGGGCAGGGTGAAGGACAGGTCGTGGAAGACCGGGGTGTCGTCCGGCCAGGCGAAGGAGACGTTCGAGCAGATGACGGCGGCGTCGGACATGGAAGTGACCTCGAAAGAGACTGAGGGCAGGACTGGGAACTCTGCCCCGGCAGATACGGGAAAGGGGCGCGACGAAGAAGACCACCTCGGCTGCGGCGCTCCTGAAGCACCGGCCGGTGGCCGTCAGATCCGGATCTCACCCGGAGATGTCGTCGTCACCCGCCACGTCTGCCACTCCTCGATCACACGGATTCCAGGTCGTACGCAGTTTAGCGCCCTGACCGGAAACTATCGCCGGGTTTACACGCAGGATGTGTCGGTGGTGGGCGTGGGGAAGCAACTTTCTTTTGACCTCAAGGTCCAAAATGGTGTTACGGTGGCGCCATGGGCAGGCCGAAGCAGTTCGATCCGGACGTGGCGGTGGAGCGCGCGATGAGCGTGTTCTGGCGCAAGGGGTACGCGGCGACGACGCCGCAGGACCTCGTGGACGAGATCGGGATCGGCAAGGGCAGTCTGTACAACGCCTTCGGCAGTAAGCACGCCTTGTTCGAGCGGGCGCTCCTGCGCTACCGCGACTCGCAGGCCGCATGGCTGGAGGAGCTTCTCGATCACCCGGGTTCAGCGAAGGATCGGCTGCGGGGTGCGCTGGAGGCGCTGGTCGAGCTCGATCTGGGTGACCCGGATCGGCGCGGCTGCATGGCGGTCAACACCGCCGCCGAGTTGGCTACCTCGGATGCCGGGACGACGGACACGGTGCGCAAGATGTTCGCGCGTACGGAGAGTGCGTTCCGGGTGACCATTGAGGAAGGTCAGCGGGCCGGCGAGATCGCCGGTGGCCGCGACGCGGCAGCAACGGCCGCCTGGTTGCTCGCGACAGTGATCGGCATGCGGGTGCTGGCGAAGACCGCCGAGGACGCCACTCAGTTGAGGCGGGTCGTGGACGCGGCAATGGCGTCGCTGTAGGCCGACGTCGCAGGTCGGTGCCGTGCTCTTCTGCGGCCTAATTTTGTACCTGTCATTCAAATATGTTCAGGGAGCCTGACATGGAGCTCGATCTCGCCGGGAAGACCGCGGTCGTCACCGGAGCCAGCCGAGGCGTGGGCCTCGCGATCACACGGCAGCTCGTCGCTGAGGGGGTCCGCGTGGTGGGTGCGGCCCGCACGATCACGACCGAGCTGAAGGAGACCGGCGCCCACCCGGTCGCGGTCGACCTGAGCACGCCGGAAGGTGCCGAGGAGCTGGGGGCGCAGGCGCTCGTGGGACTCGGCGGCGTGGACATCCTGGTCAACAATCTGGGTGGCGGTGACACGTTTACCCTGAACGGGTTCCTCGCGACCGACGACGCCCTGTGGGCGCAGAGCTTCGAGGTCAATCTGTTCGGCACGGTCCGGGTCACCCGTCGGCTGCTGCCGAGCATCTTGGAGCGCCGCGGTTCGGTGGTGAACATCTCGTCGATGAGTGCACGCCTGCCGGGCACGGGCCCGATCGAGTACGGCGTCGCGAAGGCGGGTCTCAACGCGTTCGGCAAGGCACTGTCCGAGGAGTTCGGCCCCCGGGGCGTGCGTGTGAACACCGTCTCTCCCGGTCCGACGCGTACCGGTATGTGGGAGGACGCCGACGGCTTCGGTGCCCGCCTCGCGGAGGCGAACGGTGTCGGGCACCGCGACTTCGTGGCGGGGGTGCCCGCGGCGATGGGCATGACCACTGGCCGCATGGTTGAGGCCGACGAGGTCGCGGCCGTCGTCGCGTTCCTCGTCTCGGACCGCGCGGCAAGCGTCACCGGTGCTGACTACGTCGTCGAGGGCGGCGGCATCAAGACGGTGTGAGACGACCGGCGTGCTGGGCCGGCGCCTTTGTGGCGGCGGTGGACCGCCTCCTTCTGGAACGCATTGACCACGACGGGACAGCCGAAACGGCGATCCCGCGGGAGCGGACCCGGAGTCCGCAGCCGACCATGGTGTCCTCGGGCTTCGTGGTCGGCGGAAGGCGGCAGCCGCGTTCGGCGCGGGGAAGGGCGGCCGCTACCCTTAGCCTTCCCTCACCAAGATCCGGCCCGCGACGCGCGGGCTGCCCTTGCCTGCCCTTTTTTCCGAGAGGACGCCCATGTTCAAGGTCAACGAATACTTCGACGGCACGGTCAAGTCGATCGCCTTCACCGCGGAGGAAGGACCGGCGACCGTCGGCGTCATGGCACCGGGTGAGTACGAGTTCGGCACCGCGAAGCGGGAGATCATGCACGTGGTCTCCGGCGCCCTCACCGTGAAGCTGCCCGGCTCCGAGCAGTGGGAGACCTTCAAGGCCGGTGACCGGTTCAACGTTCCGGCCGACAGCAGGTTCCAGGTCAAGGCCGCAGTCGACACCGCCTACCTCTGCGAGTACCGCGACTGACGCCGAGACCGGCGCCGATGGGCGAGGGGCGCCGGAGGCCGGGAGCGCTGCCGCGCGGCAGCACTCCCGGCCTCCGACCCTCCACCCGATCGAGTCCACGTTCTCCACCGTCAAACGCCGCACCGAGGTCACCCACCGCGCCGGCGGCCCGGCAGCGGCGCTTTCCATGGTGTTCAAGCTCGTCGAAACCTCCCAGACCCGATGGCGTGGGATCACCGGCGCCCACCTCGCCCCGCCGGTCCGTGCCGGGGCCGCCCGCTTCGAATGCGGTCAGCTCGTCGAACGCCCCAAAAGCCTCGCAGCACGAACGTGCTCAGCTGACACACTGAGGCCGAAGAGGCAGAACCGCACAGAGGACCCGGACGCCCATGCTGAACCCACTCGACGCTCCAGCCGCGGTGTCAGCCGCAGCCGAACCGCTCGAGGAGCTGCTCGACGACTGCAATCATGTCTCGTTCATCGACCTCTTCCATGTCGTCCCGGTGGCTGGGATGACACCCGGTCACGACTCGATGAAGCGCCTTGCTCAAGCCGTGTACGACGCGGGTCCCAGCGGATATCGGGTAGCAACGTCTGTCGACCCGTTCGAGTCACCACAAGCCTGGCGGGACATTCTTCGCCGACAGGTGACCGACGGCATCATGCAGCCCGCCAACAGGTGGCCAGACGCCAACCTGCGCACGCCCGCCGAGATCCGGCAGGCAGGCGAACTCGCCGACGGCATCGCCGACCTCATCGAAGCCCATCTGGGGCCCGTCCGGTGCGCAGGCGACGTCGACGGCCCGCGCATGGGGATGGGCGCCATATGGTCGCGCAACCTGCTGCTGGTCACCAGCGACTGGGCCACCGTCCTCTTCCTCGGGATTGATGACTGACCGAACACGCCCCCGTCAACTGCGGCTGCTGCCTCAGCGGCTCTCACCGTCCACAACTCTTGACAACGATTCTTCGCAGCCAAGGCGGTCAATGAGACGGAACGAGTCCGACCGGGCCATCGGTCTGACGATCGGACGGGAGTTCTTGGACGGGGACGATTCTCAAGGGCCAGAGCCGCGTGCGCTGGCACGAGTTGAAACACGCCTACGGATCTGCGGCCGATCTTCCCGGTGCGCTGTCGCGGATCGCATGTGACCCTGCGGTGAGGGCCGCAGTTCAGGACCTGGGGGCGGGGATCGACAGCCACCTGAGCGAGCCCTATTGCCGGGTTTGACGTACGGGCCTTCCTTCGTGCTCTGGCAGGCCGCTGCGCGGATGCGTCGGCGGCTTCCGGAGCGGGCCGCGGGCGGACCGGTGACCCTGTGCCCTGAGAGGTCGGCCGAACCCCGTGCCGCCGGGGGGGCCGCCGCCCGGCCCGGGCCACCCGCGGGGGGGGCCCCCCC
>NZ_JBEXNT010000188.1:0-13742 GCF_040611255.1 Kitasatospora sp. NPDC002965
CGCCGGCCGGCGGCTACGGATCCAACATGGGCATCCAGGACGCGCACAACCTCGCCTGGAAGCTCGCCGCCGTCCTGCGCGGCTGCGCCCCCGAGGTGGCTCCGGAGAGCTGATCCACCCTGTCGAAGGGGGCGGCCGGAATGTTCCGGCCGCCCCCTTCGGCGTCCGCACACCGATCCGCGGGTCTGCCCGCCGCCGCCCCGCCGCCGCCCGGCCGCCACCGGCGCAACCGGGTGGGCGGGGGCTCGACGGCAGACCTAGGCTCGGGCCCGTCCGCCGGTTCACCCCGCCGCCCCAGGCCCCAGGAGGTCCGTCCCCATGAGTACGCCGCCGTTCCTCACGCTCCCGTCCTGCGCGCGCGCCCTGCGGGTGGCGACGACCCGCGGCGGGTTCGCCGCGCTGCGGGCGGAGCCGGCGGGGGCGGTGCGCGGGTCCGCGTTGCTGGTGCCCGGGTTCACGGGCAGCAAGGAGGACTTCATCGCCCTGCTGGAGCCGCTGGCGGCGGCGGGCTACCGGGTGACGGCAATCGACCAGCGAGGGCAGTACGAGACCGGGGGACCGGACGACCCGGCCGCCTACGCGGTGGCCGCGCTGGGCGCCGACGTACGGGCGCTCTCCGCCGCACTGCGGGCCGAGGCCGTCGCGGCCGACGGGAACGGCGCCGGCGGGCGGCTGCACCTGCTCGGCCACTCCCTCGGCGGCCAGGTGGTCCGCGAGGCCGTCCTGGCCGCCGAGGCCGAGGCGGTGGCCCGCCCGGGCGGCCGCGGATCGCTGCCGTGGTCCTCGCTGACGCTGATGTCCACCGGGCCGGGCCCGATCGACCCGGCCGAGGCGGAGCGGACCCGGCTGCTGGTCGACGTGCTGCCGACGATGACCCTCGAAGAGATCTGGCAGGTGATGCAGCAGCTGGAGGAGGGCGGCGACCGGGCCCGCCGCCCGGGCGCCGAGGTCGCCGCGTTCCTGCACCGCCGCTGGCTGGCCAACGTGCCGCAGGCGCTGATCACCACCGGCGGCCACCTGGTCGCGGCACCGGACCGGGTGGACGAGCTGGCCGCGACGGTCACCGCCGGGCTGCCCGCCCTGGTGCTCTCGGGAGTGCGGGACTACGCCTGGCCGGTGCCGGAGCAGACCGCGATGGCCGCCCGGCTGGGTGCCCGCCGGGTCGTGGTCGAGGACGCCGGCCACTCCCCCAACGCCGATCAGCCTGCCGCCACGGCCGCCGCCCTGACCGCCTTCTGGGGCTGACCGGCCGGTCCGGAGCCGGGCCGCCGCCGGAGCGCCGACGCGGCGGACCGGGCCCCGCCGTGCGCCCGCTCCGGGCCTCTGGTAAAAGGCATGCGACAAAATTCGTTAGTTGCGGTAATATTTGATTCGGTCCTGGAAACATCGTTGACACTGACGTCGGCGTGCTGTCGATGTCGATCCTCCGAAACCAGGACTTTACGGACGGGCAACGGCCCGGTAGCAGCACCACCGCAGAGTGGATTCGAGGGAAAGACACCCTTGGCACGCAGGGGGGAGCCCTCTTTGCCGCAACGGTCGGTCGACCGTTCGACCCGACAGACCCTGAAAGGGCTGATACCGACTCAGCCACCAACGCCCCGCTCGACGGGGCCGGGAAAGGAGACGCCCATGCGCTTCGAGATCCTCCGACTGGACGACGCCCGCGGCACCGCCACCGACCGTCTGATCGCCGACGCCGAAACCGTCCGCGAGCTCGTCCAGGCCGCCGCCCGTACCGGCGAACGCCTGCTCATCCGCCCGTGCCCCGCCGCCTGACCGGCCGCTGCGGCGCCTCCGACCGGGAGGCCTCACCCGCCGCCGACGAGCCGGGATCGTCCGACCCCGACGTTCCGAAACCGGACTGACGCCCCGCCACCGCACCAGCGGAGACGGGGCGTCAGTGCGTCCGGGACCGCCCGGCGCCGCACCCCGGAGCGCGCCGCGGACGTTTGCCGCCGCCCCCGGCTGGACAGTTCCCCAACGGAATCCGCCGCACCGCGCCCACCCCGCGCCGGCCGGCCGTCCGCCACCGACCGGTGCCGCCGGACCGCCCTCCGTACGGGTGATCGTCCTTGACGCGGCGGTCCGGAGGGAGGAGCGTTGTCGGCTATGAGGGGCGAGCCAAGCTGCCCGAGGTGCGCCGGTCGGGTCCGCGCTCCCGGTCTGTTCTCAGACACCTGGCAGTGCGACCGGCACGGCGCCGTGCATCCGATGCAGCCGGTGCTGCCCCCGAGCGTCGAGGCGCTCGGTGTCGCCGTCGCCCGTTCGCAGGTCCCCGTCTGGCTGCCCTGGCCGCTCCCGGTCGGCTGGCTGTACACCGGCATCGCGCACGTCGGCGACGACATCTCGGGCGCCCGCGCCACCGCCGTGGCCTGCGCCGGCCCGGCGCCGCTCGGGGGGTTCGGCGAACTGGTCCTGATCGCGGAGGAGCTGGGCGTCGGGCTCGGTGCCCGGTACGCGGGGCTCCCCGGGCCGGACCCGGGCGACTCGGTCGGCCTCTACAAGCCGGCGGACGCCAAGCTGCTGGCCGCCGGCCGGCCCACCCCGATGTTCCACGTCCCGGACGCACCGGCCGACCGCGCGGTCTTCGCCGGCGAGGCCCGCGGCCTCTGGCTCTGGGCGGTGGCCTGGCCCGAACAGTCGGCCCTGGTCATGTACGACGAGCTGGTGCTGACCGACCTGCGGGAGGCCGGCGCGGAGCTCGACCTGCTGCCCTGCGGGGCGCTCTCCCCCCGTCTGCTGGGCTGATCCCCCGACACCCGGGCGCACTATCCTGGGCCGCACCTCCGCCGACGACCCAGGGAGCACCGCCCGTGCGCATCGACCTGCACGCCCACAGCAACGCGTCCGACGGTACGGACAGCCCGGCCGAGCTGGTCGCGGCTGCGGTGGCGGCCGGGCTGGACGTGGTCGCCCTGACCGACCACGACACGGTGGCGGGCCACACCGAGGCGGCCGACGCGGTGCACGCGCTTCCCGCCGGCACCCGGTTGCGGCTCGTCCCCGGCGCGGAGCTCTCCTGCGTGGTGGACGGCATCTCGATGCACCTGCTGGCCTACCTGTTCGACCCCGCCGAGCCGGCCTTCGCGGCCGAGCGCGAACTGGTGCGCACCGACCGGTTCCGGCGCGGCGAGGCGATCGTCGAGCGCTGCCGCGCACTGGGCGCGGACATCAGCTGGGAGCAGGTGCAGCGGATCGCGGGAGCCGGCTCGGTGGGCCGGCCGCACATCGCCAGCGCCCTGGTCGAGGCGGGCGTGGTCGCGGAGGTCTCGGACGCGTTCACCGCGGAGTGGCTGGCCAACGGCGGGCGGGCGGACGTCCCCAAGCACGAGACGGACCCCGTGACGGCGGTCCGGCTGGTCCGGGCGGCCGGCGGGGTGCCGGTGTTCGCCCACCCGGGAGCGGTGAAGCGCGGACGGACCGTCTCCGACCAGGTGATCGCCGACCTCGCGGCGGCCGGGCTGGCCGGGCTGGAGGTCGACCACATCGACCACGACGAGCCGGCCCGGCTCCGGCTGCGCGGGCTGGCGGCCGAGCTGGGACTGCTGACCACCGGGTCCAGCGACTACCACGGCACCCGCAAGACGGTCCGGCTCGGCGCGCACACCACCGATCCCGCCGTCTACGAGGCGCTGGTCGGGCAGGCCACCGGCGCGAAGCCGATCGGCGGCTGATCGCCCGCCGGTCCTCGCGCCGGCGCGAGGCGGGTCCGACGCGGTGCGGGCGCCCGCCGCACGCCCCGTGGCGGACCGTCAGTCCAGCCGGACGCCGCGGCGGTCCGGGTCGCGCAGGTCGGTGCCGTGCTGGAGCCAGCGCTCCTGCAGCGCCGCCGCGCCGTGCACCCGCTTCCAGCCGGCCTCGTTGGGGGTCATCGGCAGCAGCGGCAGGAAGCGGACCGGGTCGGCCGGCTCGTCCAGCGCCAGGTCCTCGACCAGACCGCCGGGCTCGGCGGCCAGCACCGAGGTGAACGGCGCGCCGTCCCAGAGCGGGGCACCGAGGTCCAGCGACCCGCCGGGGGCCGGGACCAGCCCCTCGACCTGCGGCGTCGCCGCGAAGGTGGCCAGCGTGCGGAGCACGCTGTCACGCCCCCCACGAACCGTCAGGACCAGCTCGGCGCGCGGACCGCGGACCGGGTCGGCGACCGCGGCGGTCGGGTCGGTCATCGGCGCGGCGGCCATCCCGAGCGTGGCGTAGCGGACCAGCCCCTCGGCGTCGGGGCCGAAGCGCAGCACCTCGATCCGGTCGGCACCGAGGAAGGTGACGGCGGCGCGGCCGCTCGGTTCGCCGAAGGTGGTGAGCAGCCGGGCCTCGACGGCGGTCAGCACCGCGTCGCGGGAGAGGCCGGTGCCGCCGGGGGCCGGGGAGGAGTCACCGGAGTCCGAGGACGGGTCGCCGAAGAGCGGGAAGTCGTGCGCCATGCCGGTGAGCGTAACCCGCGCGCCGCCCGCCGTCGGCACGGCCGTCATGCGAACACCGGAGCGGCGATGGCCGGTCAGATGTTAGTGTGAGCGACTGGCTACCGGGGATCCTTGCTCCTCCGGGGCAGCGGCGCGAAGGAGGTGGTTGCGGTGGATACCAGCCGACCATGCAGTACCGGCAGCTCTACCCGGCCCGGACGCCTTCCCCGTACCCCTCGCCACGCGGGCTGAAACAGCGGGCCTGAGAAACCTCGGCAGCAGCTGGACCAGCCCCCCGTGCGAACGTCACGGCGGTCTCCGGTCCGGCCGGGAGAGCACCCCACCGACGTCCGGTCGTTCCGTCTCGCGCGCCCCAGCAAGGCCGAGGACCGACCACAGGCGCCGGATTCCATCGGTGTTCCTCCGCCGTCGCACCACGGCCATCCGTCACCGCGCCGCCGTGCGGCGGCTCCTGCCCCAGGGAGCCTGCCATGTCGATGATCAACAGCCTGCGCGCAGCCGTCCGCACCAACCGCCGCCGTTCCGCGTCGGGCCTGTTCGACACGATCCACCCGGGCCAGACCCCGTCCGCGGTGGTCGACTGCGCGGTCTACCAGGACGGCAAGCGGCTGGGCGAGAGCTGCAGCCCGCGCGAGGCGGCCCGACTGGTCAAGGCCTCGAAGCAACTCCCGGACGGCGCGGGCTCGTTCAGCTGGATCGGGCTGCACGAGCCGACCGAGGCCGAGTTCGAGGGAATCGCCCAGCGGTTCGGACTGCACCCGCTGGCGGTCGAGGACGCGGTGCACGCCCACCAGCGGCCGAAGGTCGAGCGGTACGACGACGTGCTGTTCGCCGTCTTCAAGACGATCCGGTACGTCGACCACGACCAGCTCACGCCGACCAGCGAGGTGGTCGAGACCGGCGAGCTGATGGTGTTCGCCGGGCGGGACTTCGTGATCACCGTCCGGCACGGCGGGCACAGCTCGCTCAAGGAGCTGCGGCACCGGCTGGAGGCCGACGCGGACGGCTCCGGGCTGCTCGGCAAGGGCCCGTCGGCGGTGCTGCACGCGATCGCCGACCAGGTGGTGGACAACTACCTGCTGGTCGCCGACCGGCTGCAGACCGACGTGGACGAGATCGAGTTCGACGTCTTCTCCAACCGGGGCGGCCGGGGCACCGACGTGGGCCGGGTCTACCAGCTCAAGCGCGAGGTCCTGGAGTTCAAGCGGGCGGTGGCGCCGCTGCTGCGGCCCATGCAGCAGCTGTCGGAGCCGCTGCAGCGGCTGGTCGACCCGGAGATCCAGAAGTACTTCCGGGACGTCGCCGACCACCTCGCCCGGGTCACCGAGCAGGTGCACGGCTTCGACGAACTGCTGAACTCGCTGCTCCAGGCCAACCTGGCGCAGGTCTCGGTGGCGCAGAACGAGGACATGCGCAAGATCACCGCCTGGGCGGCGATCTTCGCCGTGCCGACCATGATCACCGGCGTGTACGGCATGAACTTCGACTACATGCCGGAACTTCACCACCGGTACGGCTATCCGATGGTGCTCGGCAGCGTGGTGCTGATCTGCGTCGGGATGTACCGCGGCTTCCGTCGCAACGGCTGGCTGTAGGGCCCGGGCGGGCCCGCCGCCCGCCGCCCGCAGCGGGTCCGGGGCGGGCACCGGTGACCGGCCACCGACCGGCCACCGACCGGCCACCGGGCGGCTGTCGGCTACCGACGGCCGGCGCGCGCGACCAGCACCAGGCCCAGCAGGATCAGCACCACCGCCGGGTACGCGGCGACCGGGGGCCACTGGCCGAGCCAGAGCGCCGCGATCAGCGCGGCGCCCGGGGTCTCCAGCAGGACCGACGTGGAGGTGACCGAGGGCCCGAGGGTGCGCACGACCCGGTTGCTGAGCGAGTGGCCCAGCAGCTGGGCGGTGACCATCAGCAGCACGATCTGCCACCAGGCCCCGGCCGACCAGCCGGACAGCGGCGTCCCGGCCACCAGGCAGACCGCCAGCAGGACCGCGCCGGTGGTGGCGTAGCAGACCAGCGTGTACGCGGTGGTGCTGACGGTCCGGCGGACCTCGGCGCCGAGCAGCACGTACCCGGCGGCGGCCAGGCCCGCGCCGAGCGCCAGCGCGTCCCCGGCCAGGGCGCGCGGCGAGAGCGAGAGGTCGACACCGGTGAGCACCAGGACCCCGGCGAAGGCCACCGCCATGCCGAGCCAGACCATCCGCGGCGCCCGCACCCCGAGCAGCCGCATCAGCAGGATGGTCCAGAGCGGGGTGGTGGTGACCAGGGCGGTCGCCGACGCGACCGAGGTCATCCGCAGGCTGGGCATCCAGAGCGCGAAGTGGACGGCGAGCAGGGCGCCGGCCGCCACGGCCAGCAGCAGCGCCCGCCGGGAGATCCCGCGCAGCTCCGCCCGGTGGCGCAGCAGCGCGTACGGGCCGAGCACGCCGACCGACATGACGTTGCGCCAGAAGGCGATCGCCAGGGCCGGCGCGGCGGTGGCGCTGATCAGCGGTGCGGAGAGCGAGATGCCCGCGACCGAGACCGCGAGCAGCAGCAGGTCGAACCTGGGGAGCGGCTGCGCGGGGGCCGCGACGGTACCGGTGGGGGCGGCGACGGTGGCGGGGGCAGACTCTGGCCGGACGGCGGGCACGACGCTCCTCTGCTTCGGAGTGAGGGGTGCGGTTCAGGAAGGACTGCAGGGCGGGCTGCAGGGCGGGCGACTCCTACCGTAAGGCCCGTGCCGCACCGACGGAACTGTCGCCCGAACCGCGAGACATCGCCCGGACGGCTCAGGCCGTACGCTGTGCGCCATGGACCGTACGCCTGCCGCAGCCGCGACCGCCGACGACTTCCTCGACCGGGCCCTGCTGGAGGAGGCCGCGAAGAAGTCGGGGCTGCTCTGGGTCCGGGCGGACGGTCAGGAGCACGGCCGGGCTGTCTGGCACGCCTGGCACGACGGCGCGGTGGTGGTGGTCGGCGACGGCGCCGAACAGCCGCTGCACGGACTGGCCGGCGGGGCGGGCGCGGTGGTGACCGTCCGCAGCAAGGACAAGGGCGGCCGGCTGACCGGCTGGCCGGCCCGCGTGGTCGAACTGGCCCCGGGGAGCGAGGCCTGGCTGGGCGCCGTCGAGGAGCTCAAGGGCAAGCGGCTGAACGCCCCCGACACCGACACCGTCACCGACCGGTGGGCCCGCGAGTGCCGGGTGCTCCGGCTGGAGCCGGCCGGCTCGGCCGACGGCGTGCTCACCGAGCAGCCGGGTGCGATGCCGGACGCCTCGCACGCCACCGCCCCGATGCCCACCCCTGCCACCACCCGGCAGCCGATCCCCGCCGGCCTGCCGAAGCTGCTGTTCAAGCGCCGCAAGGGCTGAGCCTCCCCGGCCCCCGGCGTACCCCCGGCCCGCAGCCACCCTCCGGCGTCCCCGGCGTCCCCGGCGGCGCGCCCGTGCCCGGTTCGCCCGGCTTTCCACCGAGCCCGGTCGCGGGTCCCCGCGTAGCCTTGGCCACGGGGCGTGCCCGCGCGCCCGACCGGAGCGTCGAGCGAGCGAGGGAGTCCATGGCAGGGGCAGGCAGCCGGGTCTTCATCTCCCATCTCTCCGGCATCGCCGTCTTCGACCCGAACGGCGACCAGGTCGGCCGGGTCCGGGACGTCGTGGTCACGCTCCGCCTCGGTGGCCGACCGCCCCGGGTGCTCGGACTCGTGGTCGAAGTGATCGGCCGCCGCCGGATCTTCCTCCCGATGACCCGGGTGACCAGCCTGGAATCCGGCCAGGTGCTGACCACCGGCGTGATCAACATGCGCCGCTTCGAACAGCGCACGTCCGAGACGCTCGTCCTCGGCGAACTGCTGGACCGCATCGTCACCTGGAGCAAGTCCGACCAGGACGTCACCGTCCTGGACGTCGCGATGGTGCAGACCCGGCTGCGCGAGTGGGAGATCAGCAAGGTCTTCGTCCAGGTCGGCCGGCCCGGCCGGCTGCGCAAGTCCAAGGGCGAGACGCTCACCCTGGACTGGAAGGACGTCACCGGCTTCGCCCTCGCCGAGGAGAACCAGGGCGCCGCCAACCTGCTCGCGACCTTCGACCAGCTGCGCGCCGCCGACCTCGCCAACGTCATGCACCACCTCTCCGCCAAGCGCCGCGCCGAGGTCGCCGCCGCACTCGACGACGAACGGCTCGCCGACGTCCTGGAGGAGCTGCCCGAGGACGACCAGGTCGAGATCATCGGCAAGCTCAAGGACGAACGGGCCGCCGACGTCCTGGAGGCGATGGACCCGGACGACGCCGCCGACCTGCTCTCCGAACTGCCCGGCGACGAGGCCGAGCGGCTGCTCCAGCTGATGGAACCGGAGGAGGCCGAGCCCGTCCGCCGCCTGCTCACCTACGAGGAGAACACCGCCGGCGGCCTGATGACCACCGAGCCGATCGTGCTGGAGCCGAACGCCACGGTGGCCGAGGCGCTGGCCCGGGTGCGGGTCTCCGACAACAAGCCCGCGCTGGCCGCGCAGGTCTTCGTCTGCCGCCCGCCCAACGAGACGCCGACCGGCAAGTATTTGGGCACCGTGCACTTCCAGCGGCTGCTGCGCGAACCCCCGTACACCCTGGTCGGCTCGCTGGTGGACGACGACCTGGACCCGCTGCCGCCGGACACCCCGCTGACGCTGGTCACCAGCTACCTGGCGACGTACAACATGGTCGCCGCCCCCGTGGTCGACGAGGCCGACCACCTGGTCGGCGCGGTGACCGTCGACGACGTGCTCGACCACCTGCTGCCCGAGGACTGGCGCGAGGCCGCCCCGCACGGGCCGGCCGACGAGAGAGAGGTGACCGGTGGACGCTGACCGCAAGGGCCGACGGGACGACTCCCCCCGCCAGCGCCTGCAGGGCGAGCTGCGCCAGCTGCGCGAGGTGCGCGCCCGCGAACGCGGCCGCGTCCAGCGCACCGAACCCCCGTCCGGAGGCGGCCGCAGCCGGCTCGACCAGCCGCGCACCACCCGCCCCGGCCTGATCACCCTGCCGACGTACGACCCGGAGGCCTTCGGCAAGCTCTCCGAGCGGATCGCGCGCTTCCTCGGCACCGGGCGGTTCATCGTCTGGATGACCATCGTCGTGATCGTGTGGGTGGGCTGGAACACCGTGCTGCCGGACCAGGTGCACTTCGACGACTACCCGTTCATCTTCCTCACCCTGATGCTCTCGCTCCAGGCCTCGTACGCGGCGCCGCTGATCCTGCTGGCACAGAACCGCCAGGACGACCGGGACCGCGTCAACATGGAGCAGGACCGCGCCCGCAGCGACCGCAACATCGCCGACACCGAGTACCTCACCCGTGAGGTGGCCGCGCTCCGCCAGGGCCTCGGAGAGGTCGCCACCCGCGACTTCCTCCGCTCCGAACTCCAGGCGCTGCTCAAGGAGATCGACGAGCGCCGGGAGACCTCGGACGTGCTGTGACCTGCGGCACGCTACCGACCGGTTAAGCACCCTTCCCGGCGCCGTACCATCAAGGCATGGCCAACGAGACAGAGGTCGCGGCCGGCGTCACGGAGGAGTCCGTACGCCAGGCGCTGGCGACCGTCAACGACCCGGAGATCAACCGCCCGATCACCGAGATCGGCATGGTGAAATCGGTCGGGATCGACGAGGGCGGCACCGTGCGCGTCGCGGTCTACCTGACGGTCTCCGGCTGTCCGATGCGCGACACCATCACCGCCCGCGTCCGCGAGGCGGTCGGCCGGGTCCCCGGGGTGACCGGGGTCGAGGTCGAGCTCGACGTCATGAGCGACGAGCAGCGCAAGGAGCTCTCGCAGCTGCTGCGCGGCGGCGCCCCCGAGCGGGAGATCCCGTTCGCCAAGCCCGGCACGCTGACCCGGGTCTACGCGGTCGCCTCCGGCAAGGGCGGCGTCGGCAAGTCCTCGGTGACGGTCAACCTCGCGGCCGCGATGGCCGAGGACGGCCTGAAGGTCGCCGTCGTGGACGCCGACATCTACGGCCACAGCGTGCCGCGCATGCTGGGCGTCGAGGGCCGGCCGACCCAGGTCCAGGACATGATCATGCCGCCGCAGGCGCACGGCGTGAAGGTCATCTCGATCGGCATGTTCACCCCGGGCAACACCCCGGTGGTCTGGCGCGGTCCGATGCTGCACCGCGCGCTCCAGCAGTTCCTGGCCGACGTGTACTGGGGCGACCTGGACGTCCTGCTGCTGGACCTGCCGCCCGGCACCGGCGACATCGCGATCTCGGTGGCCCAGCTGGTCCCCAACGCGGAGATCCTGATCGTCACCACCCCGCAGATGGCCGCCGCCGAGGTGGCCGAGCGGGCCGGCACCATCGCGGTGCAGACCCACCAGAAGATCGTCGGCGTGATCGAGAACATGTCCGGCATGCCGTGCCCGCACTGCGACGAGATGATCGACGTGTTCGGCACCGGCGGCGGCCAGATCGTCGCGGACGCGCTCACCCGCACCGTCGGCGCCACCGTCCCGGTGCTCGGCTCGATCCCGATCGACGTCCGGCTGCGCGAGGGCGGCGACGACGGTCGCCCGGTCGTCCTGGCCGCCCCCGACTCCCCGGCCGCTGCCGCCCTCCGCGCCGTCGCCGGCAAGCTCGGCGGCCGCCAGCGCGGTCTCTCCGGCCTCTCCCTCGGCCTCACCCCGAAGAACAAGTTCTGACGCGCCGCCACGTCGGTGGTGCGGCCGTGAGGGCGTGAAGGGGCCCGCCGGGAGACCGGCGGGCCCCTTCCGTACGGCTTCGTCGCCGGCGCGCCTACGGGCGGGTGTAGGCGGTCAGGTCGGGGACGGTGGCGAAGCCGGCGCCGTAGGCGCTGATGCCCCGCCCGTAGGCGCCGAGCAGGACGCCGGGGGCCTCGCCCGCCAGCACCCACCCGTACTCGGACTCGCGGTAGCGGAACGGCTGCGGCAGCCCGTTGACCGGAAGGCTGAGGGTGGACCAGCCGGGGCCGGCCAGGTCGTCGGCGAGGTCCCAGGCGAGCGCGGACTGCTGCTCCAGCCAGTCCTGGCGCCGCGAGCGGTCCAGTTGCCCCGGCCAGGTGGCCGCGAGCAGGCCGGAGCCGGCCAGCCAGGCGGCCGAGGAGGCGGACGTCGCCTCCAGGGTCCCGGTGTTGTCGGCGCTGCGGCGGCTGTCCCGGCGGGCCACCGTCACGACGACGGCGAACTTCCGGACGTCCCGCGGCTCGTACTGGCGGGCCGGCTCCTCGCCGTGGCCCAGGCTGCCGTAGTCGACGGAGCCCCGGGCCGCCCCCGCGCGCGGACCGCCGGCGGCGCCCGGCCCGCCGGGCTGCAGGTAGCGGCGGCCGCTCCAGCCGTCGTCCAGGCCGTACCACGGGAAGTCCGCGGACAGGTACGGCATCAGCGGGTCCGCCGGGCCCGCCTGTCCGCCGACCACCGGTCCGCCGGCCGTGGCCGTCCCCACCGCCTGACTCGTCGCGTCCATCCCCGGGCCTCCTCAAACACACGTATCCCTGCCGTGGCGCGCTCCCATCGTGGCGTACCGCGGCGTCCCCACCGACCGTCTTCGGTCCGGAACGGACCGGAAAGTGACAGACGGCACAGCGGGAACAATCAGCACAATAGCGGCGCACACGTCGCCGCCCCGCTCAGCCGTGCGGGCGGGCGGGGCGGTGGTGTCGCCGGACGGGCGCCGGAAGGGTGAGCGCGGGGCCGGCGCCGAAGCGCGGGGACGACGCGGGAACGAGGGCGTACCGACCGTCGGCGCCGGGCCGGAACGCCCCGGAGACGAGCGGGCGAAGCACCGCTCAGGTGGCGTCCGGGTCGAACGGGGGGCGCTCGCCGGGCTGCAGCGGGGAGCCGGCGGTGGCGGCCACCGGGGCCGCGACCGAGGACTTGTCCATCGAGACGGATCCGGACCGGCCGTGGCCGTTCACGGCGGCGGCGGGCTTGTCGTCCAGCACCGAGCGGATGTCGAGGCTGTCCCGCATGTCCTTGAGGCCCAGCGGGTCCTCTTCGCCGCCCATGAGCTGCTTGCGGACGAAGGTCTTCGGGTTGAGGTCCTCGAACTCGAAGTCCTTGAACTCGGGACCGAGCTCGCTGCGGATGTCCTCCTTCGCCGTGTCGGCGAAGGAACGGATCTTCCGGATGAAGCCCATGGTGTCCTGGATCAGCTTCGGCAGCTTGTCAGGACCGAAGATCACGATGGCCATGATGGCCAGGGTCAGGACCTCCAGTGTGCCCACGTCACTGAACACCAAAGCTCCCTAGGCTCGCGATCGGACAACGTCCCTCACAGGGTAATGGCCATCGGCGGGTTCATGACCCCGGTGTGATGAAGCCGTGGTGAAGACCCGCCGATGACCGTGACCGCAGGGGCCACCGCCGTCTATCTGTTCTCGTGGTGCAGCCCGGCCATCCCGGAGCTCGGGGTGCGCTCCGGCACCTCGTGCGGCGGGGTCGCGCCCCGGGTGACCGCCACCGGGCGGACCGGGAAGTCCACCGGTACCTGCGCGTTCATGGGGACCAGCCCGCCGCCGCGGCCGTTGCCGCCGGCCGGGCTGATCGTGGTGCCGTGCTGCTCGTCGCCCGGGCCGGCGAAGCCGCCGACCCCGCCGAGCGTCACCGCGGCGACCGAGAAGGCGCCGGCGGCGGCGAAGACGAAGCGGCGCCCGCGCGGCGGGACCTGCCGGACCACCGGGGCAGCGGCGGCCAGTGGCTGCGGCCCGACCGGGGCCGTCGGGCGGGCGGTCCGCCGGCCCATCAGCGGGCGCAGGACCGCACCGCCGCGACCGAACGCCCGCGGGTCGACCCCGGGCAGCGGCGCGCCGGCGCCCAGCGCGCCCGCTCCGAAGGAGGCGCCGGCCCCGCGGCCGAACGAACCGCCGTTCAGCCGGCTGCCGCCGAGCGTCCCGGCGGCCGGCAGCCCGCCGCCGGGCAGGTCGTCGTCGTCCCGGCCCGGGCGGTCGACCGGCGGCCGCTCGTCCTCCGGGAGCGCGCCGACGGCCATCAGCCGGGCCATCAGCGCCGACGACGGGCCGGGCGTACCGGTGCGGGTGAGGAGGTGCTTGACGGCGCGGCCCTCGTCGGCCTCGGCGAGGCACTGCGGACAGGTCGCCAGATGGGCCTGGACGCGGTCCCGCGAGTCGTGGCCGAGTTCGCCGTCGACGAAGGAGGAGAGCCGCTCACCGAGATGGTGCTCCTCGGCGGCCGGCTCGCCCGGGCGGACCGCGACGGCGCGCAGCGCGGGCTCGCCCGGCGCTCCGGCCTGGCCGCGTTCCGGCTGCGGTTCCCCGGCGGCGTCGGTGCCGTCGTGGCCGCGCCGCCCCAGGGCGGCCCAGCCGCCCCGGCGGGCCGCGGCCCGGCCGGGCACG
>NZ_JBEXNT010000189.1:0-13737 GCF_040611255.1 Kitasatospora sp. NPDC002965
GCCACTTGTCGAACGCCTGCTGGCTGCCGTAGCCCAGTTCGCGGCCGGCGGCCGACTTGTTGCCGCCGTGGGCGGCGACCAGGGCGTGGGCGGCCTCGGCCTGGATCTGGTCGAGGTAGGCGCTCACCGCGTCCAGCGCCTCTTCGGCGGTGCGGTAGCGGCGTACGGGGTCGCGGTCGCGCAGGCCGGCGGTGAGGTGGTCGGGCAGGGGGAGCATCGGAGATCGTCCTTCCGGGGGTGGCGGGTGTGGTGGTCCGGGGCGGGGGGCCGTCGCACGGCGGCCCCCCGGGCGGGTGGGGTTAGGACAGGCGCCGGGACGCGTGGCGCTCGCGCTCCAGTCGCAGGACCTTGCGCATCCGTTCGACCTCGTTCGGGTCCGCCTCCTCGGGCTCGAACTCCCAGGTGTGGGAGCCGGCCTCCTCGCCGTCCTGGGTGACGACGACGCGCACCCGCTCGGTGTGGACCGGCTGGTGGTCGAAGTACCGCTCGCCGAGGGCCTTCTCCAGCGCGGCGTCCCGGTTGTCCTCCTCGACGCGGAAAAGGTGGTCCGCGCCCTCGGTGCGGGCGGCCTCGTTGACGTCGTTGTCCCACTCGGGGTGTCGGCTGAGGGTGCCGGTGCCGGAGCCCAGGCGGCGCCAGGTCTCTCCGTTGTACGCCTCGACGGTGTACGCGTAGGTGAGGGTCGGCAGGTCTTCGACGTCGGTGGTGTCCCAGGACGCGCCGACCTCCTGCATCTCCCGGGCCTCCTTCTCGTAGGCGGCGTCGGCGGTGGCCCGGTCGTCGCTGTCGAGCAGTTCGCTGCCCTCGGGGCGCTCGTGGTGGACGGCGTAGCGCAGGTCGTCGCCGTCGTGGTAGGCGAGGAGCCGTAGGAGGTACGTCTCCTGGCCGTCCGTGCTCAGGGCGGCGGAGCGGCGCAGTTCCTGGCCGCTGTCGAGGGCGGCCGTCTCGACGCGGGTGGCGGTGTCGTCGTCGACGTCGGCGCTCTTGAACGCGGAGGTGATGACGCGCAGTTCGCTCGTGGGGGTACTGGTCATGGGTACGCTCCTGGGTGTGGGCCTGCCGTCGTGAGCGGCCGGGCTCCGGGTGCCGGGGGTTGCCTCCCCCGGCACCTCCATGATGGACCGTCAGAACCCATGATCACAACTCAGGGTTGTGAAATTTCACAATGTCGGGTTGTGGAAGAGGTGGGGTACGCCCGGTCCGGATCCCTCGGCAGCGTCTCCCTGGGCCGGGACTTCGGTGCGGGAGGAGGCGCCGGCGGGCGGTCGCGGGGGCCACGGCGGCGGATCCTCACCCAGCACGGCCTGAGCCCGGACGCAGACCTGGCGGCAGTCGTAGTGCCCTCCGCGGGGCTGCCGTGGCAGAATCCGGATCGCCGGTGCACGCAGCAGCCCGCCCGCCCCGGCCGGCCCCCTGCCGGGGCCGCTCTCCGCGACGCGGAGGCCGGGCCGCACGCACCGCTCTCCGCGCCGGCGGAGGTACCACCCGCGCACCGGGAACCACCCGGCCCGCAGGCCACCTCCGCACCCGCGCCAGAGAGCGAGAACCCGATGACCGCCGCCACCGCACCCGCGCCGCACCGCACCGGCGACCTGTTCGCCGCCTACACCCGGCACAGCCTCCCCCGCCCGGCCGACATCGGCGCCGGCGCGTGGGCGCGCCCGCTCGCCGAACCTGCGGGCGGCCTGTACGACACCGCACGCCGCACCTACCTGCTGCTCGCCGCCCCCCGACCCGACTTCACCGCCCGGGCCGAGCGCACCGCGCTCGCCATCGGCACCCGCCTCGGCGCCCCCACCCCGGCGGCCGCCGCCTGGTACGGCCTCGGCCACCTCACCACCCACATCGCCGCCCGCGACGCCCTGCAGCACCTCACCGCCGCCGTCCCCGACGACGCCCTCCCCGGCCTCCTGCACCGCGTCATCACCCTGCTGTGGCCGAGCCCCGACCGCGTTGCCGCCCCCCGCGCGCAGGCCGGCCCCGCGGGCGCCGAGCTGCGCCGGCATCTGGAGCTGTGCGGGTACCTGAGGGACGGGTCGCTCCTGTTCGCCGCGGTGGACGCCCTGTCGGCGGCCGCGGCGAGCGGCTCCGGCTACCCGGAGTGGACGGCCCGCGTCGTCCAGAGCATGGTGCAGCGCTGGGAGGAGAGCGGCGCCGACCCCGTGCAGCGGGCGGAGCAGATCGCGGCGGCGGCCGAACCGGCGCTGCTGTAGACACGCCGCCGTCGGCCCGGTGATGAACCGGGCCGATGCCCCTCGGAACCCACGGGCACACCCGACGACGCCCCATCAACCGGGTTCTTCGTCGCTCGTGGCTCGGTTCCTGCTCGCCCCGTACGGACCCCCGGCGCACACTGGAGACGTGCCCGTCGACCACCCGACCCGAGCCGACCACGACCTCATGGCCGCGGTCGAGAACCGGGTCGATCCGGACGCCCTGTCGGCCGCCCGCGTGATCCTCGCCCAGGGCCGGCTGTTCACCCCGGCACGGTGGCCCACCCGCGGTGCGCCGCGCCGCGGCACCGCCGGCCGCTGCCATCCGAACGCGCTGCGCGTGGCCCGGCAGGTCGGCGCCGTCTACGTTGAGGGTTTCGCCTACGCCGCCGGCGCCGCGTACCCGCATGCCTGGTGCGCCCGTCCGGACGGCACAGTCCTCGACCCGACGTGGCCCGACGGCGCGGCCGCAGCCTACCTGGGCGTTCCGATGACCATTACGTTCGTCAAGGCGTTCCAGCAGCGCACGCTCACCAAGACTCTGTTCGTCGGGGTCTTCGACGAACAGGTCCAGGCCGTTCGGGACGCGGCTCGGATCTTCACCGGTGGGGTGCCCGCTCGGGCACTGGTCGACGTCGGCCGGGCCCTGCCGGTCCCGGTGGCCGGGTGGGTGCTGGGGCCGTAGACCACGGGGGCGGCGGCCGGGGCGGTTTCAGACCCCGAGGTCGACCGCCGGGACGGCCAGGGCGGCGTTGAGGGCGGGAGCTGGCGGTGGTGAGGTTGCCGGCCGGCCCTCGGGTGATCCAGCTCGTCTGCGTCGACGCCCCACGAGTGTCGGAGCCGGCTGGAACACTGCGGCCGTGATCGACAAAACAACCGCCAGCCCTTCCACCGCTCCCGCGGTGTCCCTGCCGTCTCCCGCCTTGGCCAGGCTCACCGGCACCGCGTGGAGTGAGTTGCCGCACTTCTGCACTGGCCTGCACAACGTGCCCGACACACCGGACATCCTCGTAGGGCTGCTCGACGGCGATCACACCCGCCGGGCGCGGGCGGTCTGGAATCTGTACCGGCTGCTCCTCAACCAGGAGCGGGTGTTCCCGGCGAGCGCCCCGGCGGCTCTGGTCGTCGCCGCTCTTCTCGACGATGCGCGCATGCTCGCCGAGGGTCAGTGGGACCGGAGAGCCGGCAGGCGACCGCTGCGCGCGGAGCTGCTGAACTGGCTGGCCTCGTTCGCCGATATCGCTCGCCTGGACGCCGAGGACGGTGTCGGCGCACCGCAGGATCTTGCCGCCGCCCGCGCCACACGGCCGACGCTCCACAGCCACGTCGCAGTCTTCTGCGAGGACGACGACCCGCGGGTGAGGGAGGCCGCCGTCGCGGCCACCGCCCTTCTGCTGGCCGATCCCGCCCTCGCCGCGCTGACCCCGCGCTACGCGCCCGTCGTCCGTGATGTGCTCGCCCAAAGTGCGGACTCGTACTACCGGTGGATCGCGCGGGAGCGGCTGGAGTCCTGGGGCGAGGACACCGCCGTCCTCGTCACCGCGGAAGAGGAACACCGCGCGGCCGCGGACCGGGCGCACGCGCTGGCGGACGACCCGTTCGACGAGGGCCAGGGGCAGGCGATCCGATGGCTGGCCGAGCAGCCGGAGGACACCGCCGCCCTGGAACCCCCGGGCCGTTGGCACCTGGACTGTACGGCACCGGAGCGAGCGGCCCCGCACGAGCCGGCACCCGAACCGCCCACGGCCGCTCGGGGAAGCGCGCCGGGGTATCGGGGCCCGTGGCAGATCGCCGGAGGCGAGGAGCGCGATGAGTGGACGTTCACGCCGTACGTCGGGGTGGGACCGCTGCACTTCGGAATGACCCTGGAAGAGATCACCGTCGCTCTCGGCGAAGAGGGGTCTGTCTCGTCCTGCTACGCCCCTGGCAGCGACGAGCGCCGGCTCAACTACGCCGACTTCCGCGCCGCCGGAGTCAGGGCTCTCTTCCGGACGGACCGTCTGGAGTGCGTGGCCGTGGACGCGCTCACCGGCCCCCAGGTGCGGCTGGACAGCGTTCCGCTGACCGGCTGCGTACCGTCCCGGGTGGAGGACTGGCTCGTCCACCGCACAGCGCACGGCCGCCTGATGTACAGCCCCGCCGCCGACCCGGTCTTCCCCGACCTCGGCCTTGCGATCCGCCCCCAACACGCGGGTGATGTCAACCTGACCCGACCCCTCTTTCTGCTGCACAACTGGCTCGACGTCTGGCACTCACTGCCCAGCGAGGAGTGGAACTTCCGGTAGAAGGCGATCGCCCGCGGGTAGAACGTCAACGGAGTCACCATGCACTCCTTCACGGCGATTGGGTTCGGCCTGCCCTCACTGTCAGGACAGTTGTTCCCTGACAGTGAGGACGAACGCGAAGACTTGGAGTCAGGCGCTCCGCCACTCGTCGGTCCCGCAGCACACAGCGTGGTGGACTCCACCACCCACATCAGCGCGATCAGGGCGCGCGGGCTGCTGGCCAGCAGGTCACGTCGCAGCAGCCCGTTCGCGTCGGGACTGGCCAGGTACACCGCACCGCACCCTCCGTCGAGCAGTACGGTCACCTCCTCACGCCCCGACGGGTAGAGCGCCTCGCCCAGGACAAACAGCGCCTCGCCACCCTCGACGATGAGGTCCCCGAACCGGTCTCCGGCCGACTCCGGAGGCCCCTCGGGGGTGGCCCGCAGGTCCAGGTACGCGTAGCACCAAGACAACTCACCGCCCGCCAGCAGCGCCCGGCTCGCCCCGTCCGTCAGACTGGCCGGCCAGCCACCGGCCTCCCCACCCGCATCCAATCCCACCGCTGCGCTCCCCGGGGGCTGATTGTCGTCGGACGACAGTAGCCCAGCTCTTGGAAGGCGGGGCCGGCCGTGGTCGGTGCTGGGAGTTGGGCACGGGAGCACGCCGGGGATGGGGGGTAATTCCGTCGGAATACTGCTGGTCAACCTGCCGTCGTCATCGCGAGGGCATGCCGGCCGCTGCCGTTGGCCCGCTCGATCGCCCGATCGTGCTCCTCCCGGCCCTCGCAGGCCTCGCGTCAAATGGCCCCGAACGCGTTGGCGGCCTCGATGTCGTGGGTGTAGACCTCCAGTGCTGCCGCGTAGGAGTCCATGGCGGCGGTGTTGCCGCACGTCATGCCCTGAGCCAGAGTCCAGAAGCCCGCGGACAGTGCCTGGTGGTCGGGCTTGTCGACCGCGCTCACCAGCCAGGTCGACGCCGCGACGGTCAGCAGGGCCCGTTGGGCCCGGGCGGCTGCCGTCCAGGTGGTGGGGTCCAGGTGTTCACCGAGCCCCGGCGGCCGCGAAGACCGGGCGGTCGTGGACGCCGTCGCCGCGCACCTCGACGAGTGGCGCCGGGCCCGCCGGGGCTTCGGCCCGCACGTCCCGCTGCAGGCCCAGACTCCCCTGCGACACTGCACCGGCCCCTACCCGGTCGGACCCCGCTGGCCGTCGCTTCCCGTCGCTGGTACCAGTCGAAGAACCGTTCGGCGCCCGCGACGTCGGCGGGCAGAGCCGCGACGACAGCCGCAAAGTCCACGTCGGGGCACGAGGGCTGTATGGGGTGTTCGGGAGGCGTAAGACACCTCACGGTGCCAAGCCGTCAAGTCGGGGAAGCGGGCACGAACTCGACGTTCGAACTCGGGTTCCTGTCGGTGGTCAGGGAGCGTCCTTGGTATGGTTTAGGGCGAAATTCCACCGGGCGGGTGCATTGGCGGCCTCGTACTCGTCCGCGATGCCGAAGACGCTCCCGCATCCTGGACATTCCGCCCGGCCGAAGAGGTGCGTCAGGCCCCAGGCGAGCTGTTGCTGGCCATCCCGTACGGCCGACTCGTGCAGCATCCGCCCGGTGCCGGTCAGCTCGTGCGGGGTGGCCGGCCGGAGTGGGATCCGGTGGACGTCCCCCAGGTTCCAGTGCCGGATCGAGGAGTAGCAGCCGTAGTCGCCGACCGAGATCGTCACCGAGGCGTCGCAGTGTGGGCAGACGACGGTGACGAAGGAGTCGGTGAAATCGTCCAGGGTCTCGAACCACAGGGGCTGGCCGTCGAACGCGAGCATGGCCTGCAGCCGGCTCAGGTAGGTCTTCCTGTCCAGGCAAGGCCTCAGCCGGGTGGCGGCCGTGGCCCGCAGCTTGGCCAGGGTCGGCGCACAGCGGGCGACTTCTTCGTCGACGCCGTGGGGTTGGAGGAGTCCACCCGCTATGGCTCCGGCCAGATCGAGCGCCCAGTCCCCGATGCCCTCGGTCTTCGCGATGTCCGCCAGCCGCGGCAGTGCGGCGATGCTCGCGGGGGTGATCGTCCCCTGGTGGCACAAGCGTCCCCAGAGCTGGTCGATGGCCTCCTGGTCACGATCGACGGCCCGGTCCAGCAGCCTGGGTATCGAGAGTGCCGGGCCGTAGGCGTCGTTGAGTGTGGACCAGTCGATCATCCGGTGATTCAAGCACGCTGCCGGGCAGTGTCTAGGAGAGCCTGCGGACGGGGGCGGAAGGCGCGAATGAGAATGCCCGACGAGTAGCCGTGCCACCCCCGCTGGCGCGGGGAGCAGTTGACGCGGTGTGGGCGTCGCGGTCGAGGCACGAAGCTCAGCCCCGCGTGGCGGGGAGCAGGTTGTTGTGGGGGGAACGCTATCAGGGAGCCGGGGCTCGAACGTGCGGTTCGGTCGAGTCAGTTGGCGTTGATGTTCTTTCGTCCGCGGCCGTGCCACCAGCGGTCGAATCCGACCGGGTCGTAGCGGGGCCTGGGCGCGCCGGGGTTGACCGGTTGTGGCGGGGTCGGGTGGGTGGGGTCGGCCTCGTGGGCGGCTTGGGCGCGGGCGAGTGCCGTCCGGACGGTCTGGGGGTCGACGCCGTGACGGCGGCCGAGTTCGGCCCTGGTCTGGGCGGGTAGCGAGGCCGTGGTCTCGTCCGGTTCTGCGGGGACCAGGACGATGCGGCCGACGCGGGCCGGCAGCGGCTTGGCGATGATCCACCCGCGGGTGGTCCGCAGTGCCGGGAGGCTCCCCTCGGCGCACCAACCGCGAATGGTGTTGGGGTTGAGGCCGGTCAGTGTGGCGACCTCGCTGATGGTGTAGCCGTCCGGGGGACAGGTGTGTCCACCGCACCGGCAGGTTCCGCTGTCCGCGCCAGCGGAGACGTGTGCGCCGGCGCGGCGGAGCAGCGCGGACACCTCGGCGAGTTCGGTGAGGAGGTATTCGTGGCGCGAGCGCAGGGCGGCGGTGTCCTCGTGGTGGGTGTCCACGATGACCGCGCCGAGGTCGGCGGCGGCGTGGGCGGCGGCGAGCGGCAGGTTCCGGATCTCGACCACGGTGTCGGGCAGAGGTTCGAGCCGGGGCATGCTGTTGTAGCCGCCGCGGGGCTCGAAGCCGCCGCTGATGAGGACCACCTCACGGCCCAGTGTCGGCTTGGTGTCGCGTTTGTGGCGTTTGGCAATCAGGCGACCGCCGAGCCACGCCTCCTCGTCGTGGCGTTGGAGGGTCAGGTTCCAGTGCACGGTCGCCCGTCGGGTGGCGGCGCTGTTCGTGGTGCCCCAGATGCGGGTGCACAAGGCGTTGACGCGTTCCTCCGCGCGGCTGGGGAACACCCAGATCTGGCGCCAGGAATCGTCACGGAGCATGCGGCCGCCGAGGTCCTTGGCGGCGTGCGGCCAGTCGGGGTTGTCCCAGACGGTGGCTTCGAGCCGGTAGCCGAGCGGGTCGTGCTTCGCCCGTGTGCGGCGCAGTTGTACCTCGTCGAGCACGGCAGGTGCCCTCTTTTCGGGTGGTCGGGCCGGGGCGGGCCGTGGTCCCGCCCCGGGCGTCGGGTTGGTCAGGGGGCGGGGTGGCCGGTGTCGAACTCGTCGTCGTCGGGGTCGGTGAGCAGGCCGAGGGCGATGTCGTAGCGCATCGGGGTGCGGATGTGTCCGTCCTCGATGCGCCAGCCGGCGCGCAGGACCGCTTTCACGGGTGCGGGAACGAATGCGTCGGCCACGGTGGTGTCCTCGTGGGCGGCGGCGGTCTTCGATCCCTTGTCCATGGGATCGATCATGACGAGGAGGCAGTGCCCCGAGTCGGCGAGGTAGCAGTGCCAGGGCGCGAGGTCGGCGGGCAGGTTGCCGGGGTAGGGGTGATGGGGGAGCAGGAGCCTGCCGAGGGTGCGCTGGACGATGGTCTCGGGCGTGGTGGCGAGGGCCGGGACGGTGCCGGCGCCGTAGGAGCGGAGGGGGCGGGCATCGAGGCGCAACCGCTTGGCCTGCTTGCGGACCGCCGGAGCAGGGTCGAGGGTGCGGTTCTGCGTGACGGCGCCGGTGTCGATAGCCGCCCAGGCGCCCAGCAGCGACCGGTGCGCCGGGTAGAAGCGGTGCTCGGGGCGGTCGACCAGGCCAGGCCAGCCGTTCGGCGGGATGTGGGCCTCCTCGTGGAAGGTCAGGTGACCGTTGATGCCGAGGATCTGGTTCGGCAGGCCGCGAAGACGGATTGCGGCCGCGGTGTCGATCCACCAGGACATCCAGGTCCCGCCGTCGTACGCGATGCCCCAGGAGGCGGCACGGATCGGGATACCGCCGGTGTCGAAGGGGGCTTCCTCCCACACGATCAGCCCCGAGGGGGACGGTGCCAGTTCCAGCAGGCTCTGCGTGCGCACCTCCGCCTTCGCGGCGGCCCGGCAGGCGTCGGTGTCGAAGTGGAAGAGCTCGGCGGCGGCGAGGCGGTCGGCCTCCGCCCGGGCGAGGGCCGCTGCCCGGTCCGTCGAGCGGCGCAGGGCGCGTACCTGGGGCGGCATCACAAAGTCGCTGCCCGCGTCGATCATGTGGGCCCAGGCCGGCGTGGCGTTGCCGGCCAGGAAGTCGAGGGTCGACAGCCACATGTCGTGGACCTCGGCGGCGGGGGTGAGCTCGGAAGCCCGATCGGGGGTGCTCAACGGGGCGGATCCTTCCGTGGACGGTGCGGGCGGCGCTTCACCGTAGCGCCCGACGATGACGTCGCGTCACGTGATTGACACACTGAACGGCGCCCGGTGACGGGGCGGTCACCGGGCGCCGCTCGGACGGCCGGGGCACGGCCGCTGCTGCCACCACCGGTCGAACTCCACCGGGTCGTAGCGCTCCTGGAGCTCGCCGGGGTTCAGCGGGACCGGCGGCGGGCGACATCGTCGGGAGCGGCGCGGTTTCTCGTGCGGGTGGTCTTGAGCGCGTGGTCGACCGCGGAGCGGGTAACGCCGTAGCGCCGGCCGAGTTCGGCCAGGTTCAGCGGCAGTGCGGGGGCGGACTGGTCATGGATGCGGTGCCTCTCAGGGCGCGGGGCGGTGGGTCACCAGCCCCGCACCCAGGTGTGGAACGGGTCAGGCGAAGGACAGCAGACATCGTCGTCATCGGCGCAGCACGCGCCGACGTGTCCGGCGGGGCCGGAGGATTCGGTGCGTTCGAAGAGTCGGCGGGCACCGGTTCCGCAGTTGTCGCAGCGTCTGACGACGGCCTCCGGCTTCGACGCGGGCGGGGGCGTGAGCGCGGTGCAGTGGGAGCGCAGGAGCGCCCGGGCGGCCCGCTCGTCGCCGCACAGGCGCCACGTGTCCCGGGCCTCGGAGTCCTCTCCGGCGTCCACCGACCAGGAGGTGGCGACCAGCCACAGCACGAGCGGCCCGCTGCCGGTCTGGTAGTCGTGCCGGGTCAGGGCGCTCTGCGACACCTCCCGGCCCTGCTCCCAGCCGCCCCTGTCGACCTGCTGCACCAGGTGGCCGGTGGCGGTGGCCAGCTGGCGGGCCCAGTCACCCTGCCTAGGTTGCCGGTGGCGGACAAGAGGTCGAGCCCGTGCACGGCGGCCTCGGGCAGGGCGGTGATCTCCTCGGGCCAGGGGAGAGGGGCGCTCCAGTGGCCCACGTGCAGCATGCCGTCGTCCCACAGTGACCAGCGCCCGCTGATGTGCACCGGTCGGGGCCGCTCGCCTCTCCGAACCTGCCCACCAACTCCAGCGGCGCGTCGACGGTCGAGTCAAAGAAGCATGAGGGGCCGCGGAGTCTCAAGTCCGGACCGCGTTGATGCCGCCGTATGGGTCTGATCAACTGGTGTGCGAGGAGGCGGTCGTTTCGGACCCCTGGTCGAGCGTCACAGAGTTGGGGTAGAACAGCAGGCACGGTCCGGCGCACTTCTCTTGCGCCGGACCGTGGTCATGTTTGGGCGTTAGACGAGATCGAAGTCGAACTCGCCGTTTGCGACCGCGTTGATGAAGGCGGTGTGGGCCTCGGTGGTCAGGGTCAGAGCCGGTCCGCTGGGGTCCTTCGAATCACGAACGAAGGAACCCGGCCCGTTGGGGATGGCGAACTCGACGCAGTTGTCATTCTGGTTGCTTCGGCTGGACTTCTTCCACGTCACGCTCAGGTCAGACGCGTTTTCGATGATCATGTGAGCTCGTCCCTCTTCTGGGTGATGAAATCGAGGGAGTCATCCACGTTCAGGGCCGCGGCCATGATCTCGTGGAAGCACCCTCGGTAGGTGTCCACCTCTGTCGTGTCCTCGATCCAGCTGCTGCGGAACATGCCGCTCGTCAGCACGAGATCGAGGGCGCGCTGTGGAAACTCAAGGAGGGTGAACGCCCCGTTGAATCCGGGGTTCGGTCGGGCGTTCGCTGGCATGACCTGGATCTGGATGTTCGGGAGGCGGCTCATCTTCGCAAGGCGGCCCAGCTGTTCCCGCATGACACCTTCGCCGGCGTTTATCACCAGCGCCGATTCGTGAATCACCGCGCAGAGCTTCACGGGACTCTCCACCCTGGTCAGCACTCGTTGCCGCGCGATGCGGACATCGACCATCGCGTCGATGCTGCTACCGCCGGCGGTCACCGTGGAGAGTCTCTCGATGATCGCCGCAGCGTAGTCGGGTGTCTGCAGAAGGCCAGGGACAAAGGCCCACTCGAAGGCCTTGATCTCTACGGCCTGTGCCTCCAGCGTGATCAGGTCGGTGTAGAGCGGGTTGATGGTGTCGCTGTAGCCCTTCCACCAGCCACGCGTGTCCTTCTGGCGAGCGATCTCAAGAAGGACTTCCCGTAGGCCCTCGTCGCACTCGTAGAAGTCGAGCAGCGCTTCGACGATCTCTGGCTTGACGGCGGAGCGGGCGTTCTCGTAGCGGCTGAGCTTCGGCAGGTTCAGGAGCGCGGGGAACTTGCTGACGACCTGTTCGGCTGACAACCCCTTCTTCTCGCGCAGACGCCGAAGGTCTGCAGCGATGCGGCGCTGACGCACGGTCGGGACGCGCTCGCCTGTAGCCATGACGGATACCCCTCCTGAGTGCTCAGTGGACCAGTGTGCCCGGCCGATGTGGCTGTACGCCACCGAGTGGCGAGTCTAGAGTCCCCGAAATCAGGTTCGAAGTGAATGTTTGCATCTTGCCTGTCGTATGGGTTGCGCTGACGAGTGTTCAGGCGACATCCTGTGACCGTCGAGCTACGGACTGCAAGTCGCTAGGCTTCGCGGCCTCCTGTCCGCCTTGATGTGCTCTGCATGCATTTGTGAATCAGCTATCGACCGTCTGGCGCCAACCTGCTGTGTGCGCCGAGACGATCACATGCGACCGCTGCGGCCGCTTCCCCGGAACACCTTGACGCCGCCTCGCCGGCCCGGAGGAACTGTCATGCACACAATCAGATTTGGCTTGCCGGTGGTGCCTGAGAGCGCCGGCGTTGCCCGTCGTTGGGTCCTGGACGCGGCGCGGCTCCTCGGGGCGGTGTTGTCCTTGGACGAGGCCGACAGCGTGGAGTTGATGACGTCGGAGCTGGTGACCAACGTGGTGTCTCACGCGCCGGGTACCGCGGAGGTGCTGGTCGAGGTCTTCGTTCCCGCCGGCGTACTGCGGGTCGCGGTGACCGACCGCTGTGACCGGGCGCCGCAGGTGCGACAGGCGGACGGCACCGAGGTCGGGGGCCGGGGGTTGGCCATCGTTTCGGAGCTGGCGACCCGGCACGGCTGGGATCCGTTGCTGGACCGGGGCAAGGTGGTCTGGTTCGAGCTGCGCCCCGACGTTCAGGAGACGGCCGCTACTGCCGCGGCCACCATGACGTCGACGGGGCACCTCGTCGAGGCGCGCCCCATCGGTGGAAGGCGCTCGGATCCGCTCCCGGTGACCGTCCAGACGAGGGCGGGCAGGGTCCGGGCCCGTGCTCGCCAGGTGGTGGCGGCGTGAGCGCAGGGTTGGTTCGCGAGGGGCCCGCTCGCCGGCGAGCGGCGGGAGTAGGAGTTACACGGGGGCGGTTCACCGTGCGGGCGCACCGGGACCGGACCGGTCGGAGCCCCGCCCGGACCGTGACGAGGGACGCGCTGACGCTGGCGGTGGCCGACGATTTTGCGGCGGCGGTCGCCGCCTACTGCCGCAACGAGGCGTCGATCCACGCTCCCCGGGCCACTCAGTCCACCGTGATACCGGACCACAGGTCCGGATAGGCCCCCGGGCGGCCCGCCGGTGCTCATCACCCGCGGGTCGCCCGGGCACCAAGAAGCCCGTCCGGCTTTTCGGGCGGGTGGCGGAAGAGCGGCGCGGACCCTCGCCCCCCGCGGGTGCGCGCCACTGCTCACCGCCGACGAACGCCCCGACGGGCCCCGCAGCCCGGACGGGCGTTCAGCGCCCTGTCGGCGTCACCGGCCAGTGGAGCCGGGGGCGCCGACAGGGTGGTGCGCCGTCCCCGCGTCGGGCCGGGACGGCGCACCGGGCCCGCCCCGCCTCCCTGTGGGGCGGGCCGCTGCGATCGATCGAACGGGCGAGGAGATCACGGTGGGCGAGGGACTGGCCGAGCTGGCGGAGCTGGCACGCAGCGCGGTGGAGGGGATAGCGGATCCGCACCTGCTGGTCGCCTCGATCGCCGGGGACCTCTCCCGGCACTGGGGTGCCACCGACCTGGTCGGCCCGGATCCCGACCGGGTGGCACTGGAGTGCGAACTCGTGGCGCGTCGGCGCCGGCGTAGCGGGCCGGACCGGGCGGCGGAGCTGCTGGACGTGTGCGCGGCACAGCTTCGTGAGGCCGGGGCGCTTCGGGACCTGGAGGGGCTGCGGCGGGTGGCGGCGCTCGTGGCGATGCTGCCGTACCTCACCGCCGAACCGCCGGTGGCGGTCCGGGCCCACCGGGCCGCCTGAATCCCGACCCGAGTGACCAACTCTTCTACAGACGTGAGGACTTCATGCACGCGATGACGTTGCGGCAGATCGCCGAGCTGACCGGCGGCACCTTACACGAGGGCGGGACGCCGCTGGAGGGGCCCGTGTCCGTACTGGTGCCGGACGACACGACGGCGGGGCCCGGCGCGTTCGTCGCCCCGCGAAACGACGACGCCGAACCTGCCGCGCGGCGCCGCATGGGCGAGGGCCCGGCTGCCGTTCTGGCCCGCCGGCCGGTGTACGGCACGCCGACGGTGGTCGTCGCGGACATCGCGGCCGCCGCGGGCGCTCTAGCCGCACACGTCGCGCGCACGACCGACTGGAGGATCGCGGTCACGGGCGGCGCGGACAGCCTGATCGCGGCGCAGATCCTCGGACAGCTTCTGCCGGACGA
>NZ_JBEXNT010000190.1:0-13679 GCF_040611255.1 Kitasatospora sp. NPDC002965
AGCCGGGGACGACGGTGTACCCGGTCAGGTCGAGGTCACCGGCCGTGGTGGCGCCGCCGAGACCGGCGATCCGGGTGCCCTCGACGGCGAGACGGCCGTGGTCGACCACCCCGCCGGGCAGGACGAGGCGGGCACGGGTCAGTGCGGAACGGTCCGCTGTCACGCGGTCACTACCTCTCTGGGGGACGGGCCGTACCCGTGTGCAGGTCTGTTCGGTGTCCCCCCGCAGCCACGACGGCTCGGGGTCCCGCTCGCCTCCTGGGCGATGTCCGCCCCGCAGGAGACGAGCGGGAGCCCGGCGTACCCGGAGGGGACTCTCGGAGGACGTTCCCGCGAGGAGACCGACCGGTGGGGCGCCGCCGGCCGCCGGCGCCCCACCGTGGTCAGCGGGCGGCGAGGACGCCCAGCAGGCGGGTCACCTCGGCTGCCACCGTGTCCCGGGCGGGCCCGAGGTAGGTGCGCGGATCGGCGGCGTCGGGCGTCGCCCGCAGACGGTCGCACACCGTGCGGGTGAAGAGCTTGTTGAGATGGGTGGAGATGTTGACCTTCGCCATGCCGGCCGCGACGGCCTTGGCGAGGTCGGCGTCGTCGACGCCCGAGGAGCCGTGGAGGACCAGGGGCACGTCCAGTGCGGAGCGTAGACGGGCTATGAGGTCGAGGTCCAGGGCGGCGTCGCGGGTGAGCATCGCGTGGGAGCTGCCCACGGCGACGGCCAGTGCGTCGACGGCGGTCGCCGCGGCGAACGCGCACGCCTCGCCGGGGTCGGTGCGGACGCCGGGGGCGTGTGCGCCGTCCTTTCCGCCGATCTCGCCCAGTTCGGCCTCGACCCAGACGCCGGCCCGGTGGCAGTACTCGGTGACCTCCCGGGTGGCGGCGACGTTGGCGTCGTAGGGGAGCTTGGACGCGTCGAACATCACCGAGGTGAAGCCGAGTCCGACGGCCTCGTGGACGAGTTCGGGGGACTCGGCGTGGTCGAGGTGGACCGCCACCGGTACGGAGGCCGCCCGGGCGAGGGCGAGGGAGGCCAGGGCGATCGGGGTGAGCGAGCCGTGGTAGCGGGCGGTGTTCTCGCTGATCTGGAGGATGACGGGCAGGGTGGCCTGCTCGGCTCCGGTGACGATGGCCTCGGCGTGTTCGATCTGGACGACGTTGAACGCCCCGACGCCGTAGGCGCCGGCGTGTGCGGGACCGACGATGTCGGCGGTGGGTGTCAGAGGCATGAGGGTTCTCCACGAAGGCGGTGGCGGAGCACCGGGCGGGGACGCCGGGACCGCTGTCGCGGGCCGGGCGGACCGGTCACCGGCCGGGGCGCCCCGGCTCGGCGCGGGGCGGGGCGGGACGGCCGGGCTCTCACGCGGCGGTGGGGCCGAGGATCACGGAGCGGGTCAGGTTGCGGGGGCGGTCGGGGTCGTAGCCGCGGCCGGCGGCGAGGCGTACGGCCAGCCGCTGGGCGACGATCAGGTCGGCGAGCGGGTCGAGGGCGCCGGGCGCGTCGGCCGAGGCGCAGTGGAAGTGGCCGCCGACCCGGGCGACGTCGTCGGCGAGGCCCTCGGGGGCGGGGCCGAACAGCCAGGTGACGCGGCCGGGGCCGGTGATGCTGATGGGTCCGTGGCGGTACTCCATGGCGGGGTAGGCCTCGGTCCAGGCCCCGGCGGCCTCGCGCATCTTCAGGCCGGCTTCGAGGGCGAGCCCGTACGTCCATCCCGTCCCGAGGAAGGTGAACTGCTCGGCGCCGCTCACGTCGGGGCCGAGCGGGGTGTCGAGGGCGCGCCGGGCGTCTCCGACGGCCTGGGCGAGCGGACGCACCCCGGCCGGCAGGGCGCCTTCGGCCTCCAGGTGTGCGCGGAGCAGGACCAGCGCGGTGGTGGCGAAGCGGGTCTGGACGACCGACTCCTCGTCGGCGAAGTCGAGCACGACGGCGTGGTCGGCGACCGTCATGACGGGTGTGGCCGGGTCGGCGGTGAGGGCGGTGGTCGCGACGGAGCCCTTGATCTTCGCCAGCAGGTCGACGACCTCGGTGGTGGTGCCGGAGCGGGTGAGGGCCACGACCCGGTCGTAGTCGCGGCCGAGCGGGAACTCGGAGGCCGCGAAGGCGTCGGTCTCGCCGTGGCCGCCGCTTTCGCGCAACTGTGCGTAGGCGTGGGCCATGAACCAGGAGGTGCCGCAACCGACCACGGCGACGCGCTCGCCGCGGCGGGGCAGTACGTCGGCGTACGAGCCGACGGACCGGACCGCACGCGCCCAGGTCTCGGGCTGCGAGGCGATCTCGATCGAGGTACGGGAGGTTCCGATGGTGGTCACGGGGATTCCTTGCGCTCGGAGTGGGTCGGAGAAGGCGTCCGGTTGCTCAGCATGCTGTTTCACGAACACTCGCGATGTCAAGAGTTGCTCATAATCTCGCTCAATCGAGCACTATCGAGCAATGAGTGTGACGTGAGGCGCCTGGGCCCGGGTGGTGACGAGGCATCGCGCGCGGGCGCGTCATTCGGGGCCGGCGTCGGCCGGGGCGGCCGGGACCTTCTCCACGGAGACCCTGGTGAGAAGCCGGTGGTAGACGGCGGCGTCGACCTCGCCGGCGACCGGGCAGGGGACGGCGGCGGCCGACAGGGCCACCGCGGTGCGGAGGATGTCCGGCCAGGCGGAGCCGGCCTCCAGCCCGGCGGCGATCGCGGCCACGCAGGCGTCGCCGGCGCCCGTCGGATTGCCGGAGAGCTGCTCCGGAGGCGCCGCCCGCCAGGTGCCCTCGGGCGTGACGGCGTGCAGGCCGTCGGCGCCGGCGGACGCGACGACGGTGCGGGCTCCCAGGGCGCGCAGTGCGGCGGCGGCGCGTGGGAGGTCCTCGCAGCCCGTCGCCGCGGTGATCTCCTCGGTGTTGGGTTTGATCACGTCGGGGCGGGCCGCCAGGGCCTGGAGGAGGGCGGGGCCGCTGGTGTCGAGCACCGTGTGCGCGCCGGCCGCCGAAGCGGTGCGGATGAGCTGTGCGTAGGCGTCCGCCGGGAGGCCCGGCGGGGTGCTGCCGCTGAGGACGACCACGCGCGCGCCCGCGGCCAGTGCGGCGAAGTGCTGGCGGAAGAGGTGCCATTCGGGCGCGGTCACGAACGGTCCGCGCCCGTTGAAGACGGTGGCGTCGCCGTCGTCGCGCGAGACGACGGCGAGGGTCCGGCGGGACTCGCCGATCACCTCCAGGAAAGCGTTCCGGATGCGGGCGTTGCGCAGTCCGTCGCGGATCCGGCGGCCGGTGGCTCCGCCCACCAGGCCGGTCGCCACCGGGTCGCGCCCGAGGGCGACGAGGACGCGGGCCACGTTGATCCCCTTGCCGCCCGCGCGTTCCTGCGCGGTGTCGACGCGGTGGGACGTACGGGGCCGCAGGCTGTCGACGCTCCAGGTGGCGTCGAGCGCGGCGTTGAGGGTGACGGTGAGGATCATCGGGCGGGTGCTCCTGTCCCACGGGCGGTCGCGGTGTGCCCGGCCGCCTGCCAGGCGGCGAGGCCCGCGCCGAGGCATGCGGCCCGGTCCCCCAGTTCGGCCCGGACGAGCAGGGGGCGGCGTTGGAAGGTGAGGCGTTCCTCCAACCCGGCGCGTACGGGGTCGAGCAGGAGCGGGCCGGCCTCGGCGAGACCGCCGCCGAGGACGATCAGCTCCGGTGCGAGCAGGGTGGTGACGGTCGCCAGCGCCTCCGCCAGCCCCGTCGCCGCGCGGTTCCAGACCTCCTGCGCCACGGGGTCGCCCTGCCCGGTCAGCGCCGCGACGTCAGCAGCGCCGGCGACGGCCCGTCCGGTGCGCGCGGTGTAGGCGGACGCGACGGCGGCGGCGGACGCCACGGTCTCCAGACAGCCGGTGCGGCCGCACGCGCACGCTTCCGTCCCGGACCCGACGGCGATGTGGCCGATCTCGCCGGCGTATCCGCCGGCCCGGACCGGCCTGCCGTCGCAGACGAGCGCGGCGGCGATGCCGGTGCCGATGGCGACGAAGAGCACGTTCTGCGCCCCCCGGGCGGCCCCCAGGGTGCATTCGGCCACGCCGCCCGCGCGGACGTCGTGGCCCAACGTGACGTGCAGGCCGGTGCGTTCCTCCAGGAGCGCGGCGAGGGGGAGGTCGCGCCAGCCGAGGTTCGCCGACCAGACGGCTCGCCGGAGGCCGTCGTCGACGATGCCCGGGACCACCACGCCCGCGTGGTGCACGAGCAGTCCGCGCCCGGTGGCCGTGCGGTCCAGGGCGAGCAGGGTGTCGGCGATGGCGTCGAGGACGGCGGCAGGCCCGTCGGCGCGGGGCGTGGGACGGTGCACGGTGTCCACCGGTCGCATGCCGTGGTCGAGCACCGCCCCCTTCATGCCGGTGCCGCCGACGTCGAGCGCGATCACGCATCCCTGGGCGCGGGGACCGCCGGCGGCGGGACCTGCCGGGGGTGAGGGGGAGGCCCCCGGCCTCTCCTCCTCACCGGTGGCTGCGGGCGCCGTGGCTGCGGGCGCCGTGGCTGCGGGCATCGCGGCCGGGGGCGCCGCGGCCGGGAGGTGTTCGGCCGCCCACAGGGGAACGGGGGAGGGGGGCCGGTACGCCGGGTCGGCGTCCTCTCGCCGGGCGCCGGACGGGGGGAAGCCTTCGGCCGGGGCCGGGGAACTGTTGCTGCTCATGGATGTCGAACCGCCCTGATGATCGAACATGCGCGATAAGCGCACGGAGTATGCGGATTCGTTCAAGATGTATGAGCGAAGTATCCAGACGAGAGCCTGCCGCGTCCAGGGTTCGGCGGCCGAAACGTTGTGTGGCATGCGCAAACCGTCCACGGCACGCGGTGCGCGATGCTGCGGAGCTACGATCAACTCCGCGCATACTTCCCGGGGGGCGGCCGGTCGGCCGCCCAGGCGGACCCCGTCCCCTCGGCGCGCGGTCCGGAGTTCCACGGCGAAGAGGGGATACTGCGCATGTCCAAGCAGGAGCGGTGGAGCAGGCTGCTCGAACTGCTGGCGGTCGACGGCAAGCTGGACGTCGAGGAGGCGGCCGTCTCGGTCGCGGTGTCACCGGCGACCATCCGGCGCGACCTCGACGAACTGGCCGAGCAGCGGCTGCTCGTCCGCACGCGCGGAGGGGCGATCGCGCACGGGGTCTCCTACGAGCTCCCGATGCGCTACAAGTCCTCGCGGCGGGTCTCCGAGAAGCAGCGCATAGCGATCGCCGTGGCGGACCTCCTGGGCGAGGGGGACGTGGTCGGTCTCAACGGCGGCACCACCACCACCGAGGTGGCCCGGGCGCTGGTGCTCCGGGCGGGCGGGGGGCCCGCGGAACGGCCGGAGAGCACCTCGGGACCGATGTACACGGTCGTCACCAACTCCCTGAACATCGCCGGCGAACTGGCGGTGCGCCCGCAGTTCAAGCTCGTGGTGACGGGCGGTGTGGCGCGCCCCCAGACCTATGAACTGGTCGGCCCGCTGACCGAGGGCGTGTTGAACCAGGTGGTGCTCGACGTCGCCGTGCTGGGGGTGGACGGTGTGGACCCGCGGCTCGGCGTGATGACGCACCACGAGGACGAGGCCGGCATCAGTCGGCTCTTCGCGGAGCGCGCCCGGAAGGTGATCCTCGCGACGGACTCGTCCAAGATGGGCAGACGGGCCTTCGCCCGGATCTGCGGCCTGGACCGGATCGACGTGCTCGTCACCGACTCCGACCTCGATCCCGACATGGCGGCGCGGTTCGTCGAGGCGGGTGTCGAGGTCATCGGCGTCTGACGCTCCCGCACCACACCCCGCGCCGCCGGAAGGGCTCGCCCGCCCTCCGGCGGCGCCGCCCTTTCCGGGGGCGCCCACGGCCCGCTCCCGCTCCGCCGGGCGCCCGAGGCCGGGCCGCACGGAACGGCCCCCGCACTCGGCATCCGCGCCCGTGGCCCGCGCCCGTGGCCCGCGCTCGGTGACCGCACCGGCCGGCGCCCGTGCGGCGGGGACCCGCGAACGCCGTGGCAGAACCCTCCGGCGTCCGAGCCGTCCGTCCCCCTTCCCTCCCGCGAGGGAAAGTGGCACCGTCGAGCGGAACGGCCGCGGTACCCGCGGGCGCCCGTGGTCGACCACGGGCCGCGACCGGAGGGCCCGCACGGTTCCGCCCGTGCCCGCCCGTGCCTCGCAGCCGTGACCAGGGCGCCGACCTGCTCAACTCCCCGGCCCCGTGGGCCCGACAGCTGTCCGGTTGGCATCTTTTGCGTAACAGGCCTGGTTCCCGGCCCCCTCCTCGTGTTTACTTTGCCCACAGCAGATGCTCGTTTATGAGCGAAACGCGGACGAAAAGTCCACTTGTGCGCACGCTCCGGAATCTGCAGCAGTTCCCAGACCCCCACTGGGCCGCGTCGTTGTGACCGGCCAGGAGACAAGGCGGTACTGACGATGAACAAGCGGTCTTTCGCGGCGGCCTGTGCCTGCGCCGTCGGCGCGCTCACCCTCACGGCCTGCGGCAGCGGCGGCGGCGGCGCGTCGCAGGGCGAGGACGTCACACTGAAGCTGGTGGCCGCCGACTACGGCGACAAGGCCTCGAACAGCTCGGCGGCCTACTGGAAGGACGTGGCGCAGCGGTTCACCGCCGCCAACCCGAAGATCAAGGTCGACGTCCAGGTGATCAACTGGAACGACATCGACTCGCAGGTCAAGACGATGATCCAGAGCGGCAACGTTCCGGACGTCCTCCAGACCGGCGGCTACGCGGACAAGGTCGCCGACGACCTGCTGTACCGGGCGGACGAGGTGCTGTCGGAGAAGACCCGCACCAACCTGATCGACAGCTTCGCCAAGGCCGGCGAGGTCAAGGGCGTCCAGTACGGCATCCCGTTCGTCTCCTCGGCCCGGGCGTTCTTCTACAACAAGGCGGTGTTCGCCCAGGCGGGCATCACCGAGGCGCCCAAGAGCTGGGACGACCTCCGGGCCGCGGCCGAGAAGATCAAGGCGAAGGTGCCGGGCGTGACCCCCTACGCGCTGCCGCTCGGTCCGGAGGAGGCACAGGGCGAGTCGCTGATCTGGGAGCTCGGCAACGGCGGCGGCCTCACGGACGCCCAGGGCAAGTACACGCTCAACAGCCAGGCCAACATCGAGTCCTTCACCTGGCTGAAGTCGAACCTCGTCGAGCCCGGCCTGACCTACGCCAACCCCGCGACGACCGACCGCAAGACCGCGTTCGCGGACTTCGCGGCCGGCAAGGCCGCGATGCTCAACGGCCACCCCTCCCTGATCCAGATGTCCAAGGAGGGCAAGGTCGACTACGGCGTCGCGCCGATCCCCGGCAGGGCGGGGGCGCTGAAGTCCACGCTCGGCGTCGCCGACTGGATGATGGCGTTCAAGGACAACGGCCACAAGGAACAGGTCCGCACGTTCCTCGACTTCGCGTACTCCAAGGAGAACACGCTGAAGTTCGACGAGATGTACGACCTGATGCCGGTCACCGAGGACACGCTCCAGGAGATGACCGGCAACGGCAAGCACCAGGACCTCGAACCCTTCTTCGCGCTGCTGCCGAACGCGGTCTTCTACCCGCTGGGCGACACCGCCTGGGACGCCGTCTCGGCCGAGATCAAGAAGAGCGGCGGCACGGCCGTGAGCGACCCGGCCAAGGTGCTGGGGGAGCTGCAGAAGAAGGCCCAGGAGACGGTCTCCGACCAGTAGGCAGCCCGCGAACCGCACTGTCACGGAAGGCAGGCACTCCCTCGTGTCCCCCTCATCATCCACATCCGGTTCCGGCCGCAAGGGCAGGAGCGGCCTGGCCCGGCTGGGGCCCCTGCCCTGGATCGGACCGGCCGTCCTGCTCATCGTCCTGGTCGTCCTCTGGCCGGTCTACGAGATGGTCCGCACCTCGTTCCTGAAGATCAGCAGCAGCGGATTCGTCCGGGGCTCGGCCGGGTTCGACAAGTACAAGCAGTTGTTCGAGGAGCCGTCGCTGCCCTCGGTCGTCCTGTCGACCGTGGTGTGGACCGTGGTCGTGGTCGGCGCCACCATGCTGGTCTCGCTGGCGCTGGCCCAGCTCTTCAACCAGAAGTTCCCCGGCCGGCGCCTCACCCGCTGGGCGCTCATCGCACCGTGGGCCGCCTCGGTCGTCATGACGGCCATCGGCTTCAAGTGGATGCTCAACCAGACCGCGGGCGTCCTCAACACGTTGATGACCGACCTGGGTCTCATCGACGGCCCCCAGGACTGGCTGGGCGACCCCTCGACGGCCTGGCCCTGGATGATGTTCGTGGCCGTCTTCGTCTCGCTGCCCTTCACCACCTACACCCTGCTCGCGGGACTGCAGACCGTCCCCGGCGAGATCTACGAGGCGGCCAGGGTGGACGGCGCCAACCCCTGGCAGACCTATCTGCGCATCACCCTCCCGCTGCTGAGGCCGGCGTTCCTCGTCGGGGTCGTCATCAACCTCATCAACGTCTTCAACTCCTTCCCCATCATCTGGAGCATGACCCACGGCGGCCCGGACAGTGACACCGCCACCACCACCGTGTTCATGTACCAGCTCAAGAACTCCGACATCGGCCAGTCCGCGGCGATGTCCGTCGTGAACTTCGCCCTCGTCGTGGTCATGGTCGTCGTCTTCCTCAAGGCCAGCCGCTGGAACCAGGAGGAGAGCTGATGGCCCACCCCACCATCACCCCCGCCGACACCGCCCGGCCCGCCCAGACCCCCCGCCTCCCCGCGGGGGGCAGCCGGACCGGCACCCCACGAGCCCCCCGTACGCTGCGCCCGCGCACGCTGCTGGTCGCTGCCGTCGCCTGGATGCTGGCGGCCGTGTTCCTGCTGCCGTACGCGGAGATGGTGATCACCGCGCTGCGGCCGGCGAGCGAACTGCGCGACGCCACGTACCTGCCGAGCGAGTTCAAGTGGGCGAACTTCGTCGACGTGTGGCGCGAGTCGCACCTCGGGGACAACCTCCGCGTCACCCTCCTGGTCGCCGCGGGATCCACCCTGCTCGTCCTGCTGGTGGCCGTCCCCGCCGCGTACTACACCGCCCGAGTGAAGTTCCGCGGACGTAACCTGTTCCTCCTGCTGGTGCTCGTCACCCAGATGTTCCAGCCCACGTCCCTGCTGGTCGGCCTCTACCGCGAGTTCTACCAACTGGGCATGCTCAACTCGGTGTGGACCCTGATCCTGTGCAACGCGGCCTTCAACCTGGCCTTCGCCATCTGGATCCTCACCGCCTACTTCGCCTCCATCCCCGAAGCCCTGGAGGAGTCCGCCATGATCGACGGGCTGGGCCGGGGAGGGGCCCTCCTGCGGATCACCCTGCCACTGGCGATGCCCGGGGTCGTCACCGCGATGATCTTCACCTTCATCGCCGCCTGGAACGAGTTCGTCATGGGTCTGACGCTCTCCACCATCCCGGAGAACCAGCCGCTGACGGTGGGTATCAACAGCTTCATCGGCAACTACACCGTCCAGTGGAACTTCCTGTTCGCCGGCTCGGTCATCGCGATCGTCCCCGTCGTCATCCTCTTCGCGCTCATCGAGCGGAAGGTCGTCTCCGGGCTCACCGCCGGATCCGTCAAGTAGCCCCCGACCGCCCGCCCCCCGACCGCCCACCCCCCCCCGACTGCCCAACCCCCCAGACTGCCCGCCCCCCGTCCCCCGACCACAGGGGGGCGGGCCCGTCCTTTTCCCCTGCCGGTCACGCGGCCGGCCCCCGGCGGTGGTCCGCCTCCCGGCGGCCGGGGCGCCGGGGTGCCCCGACGAACTGAGGCACGACATGAGCGACACAGCCGTCAACGCGGAGCTCCGGCCCCCGACGGCGCCGGCGCGCCACCGGGAACCGGCGCCGGTCCACCCACGTGCGGACCGTCCGCGCGCGGACCCCCCGCGTGCGGACGGTCCGCGCGCGGACCGGGGGACCGTGATCGCGCTGCAGGTGGGCGCCACCTACATCAAGGGCTACGCCCTGGGCCCCGGCGGGGTCCTGCGGGACGGGGAACGCTGGTTCACGCGTCCCGAACGCGGACCGGACGCCGTGCTGGAGACCGTCCTGACCTGTGCCGCCACGCTCGCCGAACGCTGCCGCCCCACCGCTGCGGGTGTCGTCCTCCCGGGCACCGTCGACGACACCTCCGGCCGTGCGGTGCGCGCCGGCGCACTGGGGTGGCGGGAAGTCCCGGTCCGGGACTGGGTGGCCGAGCACCTGGAGCTTCCCGTGGCCGTCGGGCACGACGGGCGCGCGGGCGGCCTCGCCGAGGCGCGCGCGGGAGCCGGCCGGGGCTGCCGGGACTTCCTGTTCGTGTCGGTGGGCGACGGCATCGCCGCGGCGGTCGTCCGGGCGGGCCGGGCCGCCTCCGGGGCCCCGCACGCCGCCGGAGAGCTCGGCCACACCGTGGTCCGGCCCGGGGGAGACCCGTGCCACTGCGGCGCCCGCGGCTGCCTGGAGACCGTGGCCTCGGCCGCCGCCGTCACCCGCCGCTACGCACGGGCGACCGGCCGGCACGGGGCCGGCGTCCGGGAGGTGTACCACCGGGCGGGTGCCGGGGAGCGCGCAGCCCTGGCCGTCTGCGGTCAAGCCGCGGACGCCCTGGCGGAGGTGCTGGCCACGGCGATCGTCCGGTACGCCCCCGAGCGGGTGGTCATCGCCGGCGAGCTCGTCGACGCGGGTGCCGCACGCCTCACGGCCCTGCGGGAGGTCCTCACCGGGCGGCTGGGGGCCCCGGCCGTTCCCGAGCTGCGGGTCGCCCGGTTCGGTGCCACGGCGGGCTGCATGGGAGCGGCCCTCCTGGCCCGGGACCTGGCGCGCGCCCACGCGGACCGGTGACTTCCGGCACCGTCCGGCCCGGCCTTCCCTGCGCCCTCCCCGCGGCGTTCCCGACCCGTGCGTGGCGCGGTGGCGGCGGACGGTGACCGTCTGCCGTGCGGAACGAAGGTGTGGAAGAAAGGGGCCCACGATCGGACAAAACTACGATGGCGTAGGCCTTGACGACGCCCGGACCCCCTGGCACCTTCATGGTTGAAGTTGCTCGCAAATTGCGAAATCGAAGCATCTGCGAGCACATTCGATGCTCTGCCGCTCTGCGCACCGCATGTTCCGCCCACACGGCACGAGCAACCCGCAGCGCGGCAGGATCCCGGCGGGGGTGCACGCCGGCGTCGTTCGCCGGGACGTTCCCCAGCGGTCCGACGCCCGGAGCACGAGCCCGGCGCATCCCCTCGCCGTCGGCGCGCATCGCGCCCTCCCGGCCGCCCACCTGGTGTGCGGCCCCGTGCCTTCCCCTCAGAAGGAGTCAACCATGCGCTGGTTGCACCGACGAGGCCGACGCCTCGTCGCACTCGCCACAGCCGCCGTCACCCTCCCGCTCACGGCCACGCTCTCCCAGGCTGCCGCGGCGCCCCCCACGCCCACCCCCGCTCCCTACGCCCTGGTGCCGCAGCCGGTCTCGCAGCAGGCGGTGGCGGGCGAAGGGTTCGCCCTCACCGCCCAGACCCGGATCTCCGTCCTGTCGAGGGATTCGGACGCGGTGGGTGTCGGGACCTACCTCTCCAAGCTGCTGGCCCCCGCGACGGGCTACGACCTGAAGGTCGTCAAGGACACCCGGGCGCCGAAGAACGCCCTGGTCCTGGATCCCAACGGTCCCAAGAAGCTCGGGGCCGAGGGGTACACCATCTCGTCCGGCAAGGACGGCGTCGTCGTCAAGGCGCACGGCGCCGAGGGCCTGTTCCGGGGCGTGCAGACCCTGCGCCAGCTGCTCCCCGCCGCCGTCGAGTCCCGTACCAAGCAGTCCCGGGCGTGGACCGTCTCCCCGGTGCAGATCAACGACGCGCCGAGGTACGAGTACCGGGGCGTGATGCTGGACGTCGCCCGCCGCTTCTTCCCCGTCGACCAGGTCAAGCGCTATATCGACGAGGCCGCCGCCTACAAGATCAACACGCTGCACCTGCACCTCACCGACGACCAGGGCTGGCGCATCGCCATCGACGCCCTCCCGAACCTGACCAAGGTCGGCGCCAGTACGCAGAGCGGCTTCACCGGCGGCACCGGCTGGTACTACTCCGCGGCGGACTACAAGGAGATCGTCTCCTACGCGTCCTCCCGCTTCATGACCGTGGTGCCCGAGATCGACGGCCCCGGCCACACCATGGCCGCCCTCGCCTCGGTGCCCGAACTGAACTGCGACAACAAGGCGAAGCCGCCCTACTCCGGCTTCGACGTCGGCATCAGCCTCTACTGTCTGGAGGACGGGACGCACACGGGCAACATGCGACGCTTCCTGAAGACCGTCATCAAGGAGGTCGCCAAGCTCACCCCCGGCCCGTACATCCACCTCGGCGGCGACGAGACCCCGCAGGCCACCCCGGAGGGCTACGCCTCCTACGTCAAGGCGGCCACCGAGGCGACCACCGGACGGCACAAGACCGTCATGGGCTGGCACCAGCTCGGCCAGTCGGCCATCCCCTCCGGCAGCATCATGCAGTACTGGGGCGAGGACGACGACCGGGAGAGCATCGGCACCGCGGAGGAGACCGAGACCATCCGCTTCGTCCGCAACGGAGTCTCCCAGGGCGCCAAGTTCGTCATGTCCCCCTCGGACCACGCCTACCTGGACATGAAGTACGACGTCTCCACCCCGTACGGCCTGAGCTGGTCCGGATACGTGCCGGTGCAGCGCTCCTACGAGTGGGACCCGGAGACCGTCACCGGCAAGCTGGACGGCACCGGCTCCATCGTCCCGGCCAAGAAGATCGCCGGCGTCGAGGCCGCGCTGTGGGCCGACCGCGCCTACGAGGGCAGCGGCTCGCTGCCGACCCCGAGCACCAGGTGGCCCGAGCCCCGGGAGTACGCCGACTACATGAGCTTCCCCCGCCTCCCCGCCCTCGCCGAGGTCGGCTGGTCCCCGCAGTCGGCCCGTGACTGGGACGGTTTCCGTCAGCGCCTGGCCCAGCACGGCCAGCGCTGGACCGCCGCCGGCATCGCCTACCACGCCGCCCCGGGCATCCCCTGGACCGGTACGGTGCGCACCGTGGAAGGCGTCCACGTCCTTGAGACCGGCGGCGTCGCCCTGGAGAACGGCGGCTCCTCGTCCGACGGCACCGACCTGCTGATGTGGGCACCCAACCGCGGGAACAACCAGACCTGGACCGTCGCCCCCCAGTCCGACGGTACCTACACCCTGACCGCCAAGTCCTCCGGCAAGTGCGCCGAGGCCACCGGCGGCGCCGGCGCCACCGTCGTCCAACGCGCGTGCAACGGCCAGACCGGTCAGCGCTGGAAGATCACCCAGGCCGCCAACGACCGGCACACCGTCACCTCCGCCGCCACCGGCCTGCTGCTGACCGCCGCCTCGGCCGCCAACGGCGCCAGGGCGACCCAGCAGCCCGACACCGGCTCCACCCTGCAGCGCTGGTCCATCGACTGACCGGCCGCGCCCCGGGCCACCGCCCGACCCCCGCTCCGGACGTGCCTCGTCCGGAGCGGGGGTGTGTCGGTTCCCACCAGGTTCCGCCTCCGGTGCGGGCGGTACGAGGTCCCACGCCGCACGGCAGGCGGAGGGCCGCCGGTCAGGCCCCTGCGAGGACGAGCCGCCCGGTGGTCTCGCTCAGCACCGCCTGTGCGGCGGGGGCGAGTTCGGCGTCGGTGACGAAGCAGTCGATCTCCGGGAGCGTGGCGAAGGCGCTGAGGCCGACGACGTCCCACTTGCTGTGGTCGGCGACGACGACCACCCTGCGGGCCGAGGCGATCAGGGTCCGGTT
>NZ_JBEXNT010000191.1:0-13492 GCF_040611255.1 Kitasatospora sp. NPDC002965
CGGCGCCCCCCCGTTCTTCCCCGCCGGCGTCGTGTCTGGCGGCCCCCCCCCCGGTGGCCACACCCCGCCGGGCGCCGGCCCGCCCCCCGCACCCGCGCGGCTGTCCCGCGGCGACGCCCGAGGTGCTGGCCGCGCTGCAGCGCGACCTCGGCCTCACCCCCGACCGGGCCAGGACCCGGCTGGCCAACGAGGCCCGGGCGGGCGCCAGGGCCGCGGCCCTGGCCCAGGGCCTGGGCGGCACCTGGGCCGGCTCGTGGGTCGACGGCCCCGACGCCGCCACCCTGACCGTCGCCACCACGCGGCCCGCCGACGCCGAGACGATCCGGGCGGCCGGCGCCAGCCCCGCCCTCGTCACCCACCCGCTCGGCACGCTGGAACGGACCCTCGCCGCACTCGACCGCGCCGCCGGGCACACCACCGCGGTCGCGGCGCCGGTACGGTTCGTCGACGTGCGCACCAACGCCGTCGTGCTCCAGGCCACCGACGCGCGCGCCGCCGAGCGGCTGGTCACGGCGGCCGGCGTGGACCGGGCACTGGTCCGGGTGGAGACGGTCACCGAGACACCCCGGCCGCTCTACGACATCCGCGGCGGCGACGCCTACTACATCGGCGGCAGCAGCCGCTGCTCCGTGGGCTTCGCGATCACCCGCGGAACCACCCAGGGCTTCGCCACCGCCGGCCACTGCGGGCGTGCCGGCTCCTCCACCACCGGGTCCAACCGGGCCTCCCAGGGCAGCTTCCAGGCCTCGGTCTTCCCCGGCAACGACATGGCGTGGGTCGCCGCCAACAGCAGTTGGACCGCCACCCCGTACGTGAGCGGTCCCGGCGGGAACGTCCAGGTGACCGGCTCGGTGCTGCAGCCCGTCGGCTCCTCCGTCTGCCGGTCCGGCTCCACCACCGGCTGGCACTGCGGGACCATCCAGCAGCACAACACCAGCGTCACCTACGCCGAGGGCACCGTCTCCGGGGTCACCCGCACCAGCGTGTGCGCCGAACCCGGGGACTCCGGCGGCTCGTTCATCTCCGGCAGCCAGGCTCAGGGCGTCACCTCCGGCGGCTCCGGCAACTGCTCGCAGGGCGGCACCACCTACTTCCAGCCCGTCAACCCCATCCTCCAGGGCTACGGACTCACCCTGAAGACCGACTCCCAGGGACCGGGCCCCGGCCCCGGTCCGGGCCCCGGTCCCGGCACCCCCGGCGGCACCTGGGCGGCGGGCACCGTCTACCAGGCCGGCGCCACCGTCACCTACGGCGGCGGCACCTACCGCTGCCTCCAGGGCCACCAGGCCCAGCCCGGCTGGGAGCCGCCCAACACCCCCGCGCTCTGGCAGAGCGCCTGATCCCGCACCGCACCGACTCCCGCGTGCGCCGTGGTCCACCGCGTGGCGGACCACGGCGCACGTGCGGTGCACCCCGGACCGCCTCCCGGCACGGCGCGACGGCGGGCCGGTGATGTGAGACGTTGGTCGGGGGTCGGAACCATGGAGGAGGCGCCATGTCGTCCAAGCGACGCCGCAAGAAGAAGGCCCGCCGCAAGCACGCCGCGAACCACGGCAGGCGGCCCCAGTGCTGAACCGCCGCCCGGGGTGAGGCCGGGTGTCCGGCCCGGAGCACCGACGTGCTCCGGGCCGGCCCGCGCTCGGACCCCAGCGGCCGGGCGTCAGCGGCAGCACCCCAGCGGCAGCACCCCAGCGGCAGGGCGTCAGGAGTCGGGCGTCAGCGGCCGGCGGCCTCCGGGGCGAAGTAGAGGCTCGCCATGGTGGCGCGGGCGGTCCAGCCGAGGGAGGCGTAGAGCGCGCGGCCGTCCGGGGTCGCGACCAGTAGACCGGTGTCGGCCCCGCTCCGGCGGGCGGCGTCCTGCAAGGTGCGCATCACCAGGCCGCCCAGACCGCGCCGGCGGTGCTCGGGCGCGGTCTCGATCTGGTCGGCGACGGCGGTGGCGCCGGTGCAGGCGATCTGACCGCGCGCGGCGAAGTGGCCGTCGGCGGTGCGGACCAGCACCCGGACCACGCCGCCCCGGCTCCACGAGGTGAGGGTGTAGCCGGCCGGCACGGTCGGACGCTCGGCGGCGAGCGGCACGGTCATCAGGAAGCCCGGCACGTCGAACTGCCAGCCGGGGCCGAGCCAGGGACGGACGGTGTCGTCGTCCGCGAAGAGCTTCAGCCACGTCCCCGGCGCGCTGGTACCGGCCACGATCTTCCGGACGTCGGCCTCGGTGGGCTCGGGCAGGACGTGCCGCGACACCTGGGCCTTCTGTCCGACGTCGACGGTCCACCCCCACGGCTCGTCCACGGGGTCGCTCGCGCCCCGCGAGACGATCCAGCCCTCGATCCACATCCGGACGAGTTCGTTGACGGTGAGTCCCTGCATCATCCACCCCCGTAATAGTCAAAATAGTCCCGCATAGCTTACCCGACCGTGCCCGGTGCGGTCGATGCGTTCGCCGGGACCGGCGTCGCCGTCGCCGTTGCCGTGGCCACCGGGAACGGGGGCAGCTCGGCGTGCCGCACCGTCAGGTCGCCCGACACCGACGGCGCGAAGGGGGCGGGCGCCATGCAGGTACCGGCCCGGCCCTCCGTCGTGCCACCGGCCTCGTCGGTGTCGGCGTTCGCCACGCCCCACGAGAACCCGACCCGGTCCGGCTGCCCGGCGTCGCCGGCACCGTCGACGACGCTGAAGCCGCGGCGCTGCCCGACGGTGTCGGCCACCTCCGGATCGGCCCGGACCACGACCGCCGTGAACGAGGCCGTCCGGCCGCCGGTCACCAGGCAGTCCACCGCGGCCTCCGAGGTCACCGTGCGGCCCTGCGCCGTGACGTGGTGCGAGATCCTCACCGTACCGCGCGCATCGGTCGGCAACCCCTGCGGAAGCTGCGCGGTCGGACGGCTGAACGGCACCGCCTCGACGTCGAAGACGAACCGTATGTCGTCGTCCGGGGCATAGGCGTAGGCGATCCGCACCGAGCCGCCGACCGCGGCCGAGGAGGACGCGGCGGCCGGCGTGACCGGGGTGACCGGGGCGGGCACAGCGGCCGACGCGCCGGCCGGGGACGCAGGCTCGCACCCGGCCAGGGCGGCGCACAGCACACCGGCGGCGAGCACGGCGGCGATCCGCGGCCCGGTGCCGGTCTCGGCGGCGGCGCGGACGGCGGCCCTACGAACGGTACGGACAGTGCGGACGGTGCGGACGAACATGGCGAACTCCCCTGCTGCGCGGGCCTTTCGGCCCCTCCGAGGCCCCTCCCCGGCGACGGCTCCAGCCTCCCGCCGCGCACCCCGCCCCGTCGCGTGCCGATCGGCACGTGCGTCCGCCGCGCCGAAGTCCGACCCGTCGCCGTACCCCTGCCGTTCGGCAGGGGTACGGCCGGCCGCGCCGACAGGGACGCGCCCGGGCCGGGCCGGCTACTCCTCGGGCTCGGCGATCAGGCCGAACTCGGCCAGCAGCGCGCCGACTTCGGTCGCGTCCAGCCGGTGCAGCAGGTGCTTGCGCACGAACGCCGGCCCCGGAAGGTCGAGTTGCTCGCCGTCGCGCAGCCGGCTCGTCGCGGCGAGCAGCTTGCGCAGGTCGTAGGTCGAGTTGAACACCTCGGGCACACCGCGCTCGATGCCGAGGAGACGGTAGGCCGCCTCCATGCCGGTGCGGACGGAGTACTCGGTGGTGAAGATCGTGTCCCGGGTCGTCTCGGCGAACTGGCCGATGAAGGCGAAGTTGACCGCGCCCTCCGGCACCACGTCCGGCCGGTCCCCGGCATGGCGGGGAAGGAAGAAGGACGTCACGTACGGCATCATCACCGGCACGCACCGCGCGCCCTCGGCCGCGAGTTCGGGAATCTCCTCCACGGGGACGCCCAGGTGGTACAGCCACTCCCGGGTGATCTCCTCCCCCGTGCACTCCTGCATCGGCTTGCGGACGAAGTCGCCGGGCCGGTCCACGAAGAGCGAGTAGAGCCAGACCACGATCCGGTCCGCCGGCTGCTGCTTGAAGTGCGGCTGCCGGTTGACCGTCCAGCTGAGCAGCCAGGAGGAGTCCCGGGCGGTCACGGTGCCACCGGTGACGACACCGCCGGAGAACGGGTCGCGCTTGGCGACCTTCTGGATGTACCGCGGGATCCGCGGGTCGAGGGTGGTGACCGTCGCCGACTCCCACTTGCTCTGCGCGATGTTGCCGCAGAACACCTCCGGGTGCCCGAAGGCGGGGTCCTTCGCGGCGATCCGGCGCCACAGGTCCCAGGCCGGGGCGGGGCCCTCGTCGAGCCGGGCCGGGGTGTGCTGGTCGCCGTTGTCGGAGTTCTCGGTGAGCGAGCCGATGGTCGTGAGGACCAGGTCGTCCGCCCCGAGGTCGACGCCGCCCGGCCGCCCGGCCTCGGTCCAGTGGATCCTGGTCGCCAGCTTGCGCCCCGGGGCGAGGTCGAAGTCGATGTCGGTGACCTCGGTCCCGAAGCGGAAGACCACGCCCCGGTCCAGCAGCCACCGGGTCAGCGGGAGCACCATCGACTCGTACTGGTTGTACTTGGTGAACTTCAGTGCGGACAGGTCCGGCAGTCCCCCGACGTGGTGGACGAAGCGGTGGAGGTAGAGCTTCATCTCCAGGGCGCCGTGCCACTCCTCGAAGGCGAACATGGTGCGCCAGTAGAGCCAGAAGTTGCTCTCCAGGAACTCCCGCCCGAACACCTCGTCGATCCGTTTGCCCTCCAGTTCCTCGTGGGTGGTGAGGAAGATCCGCACGAGGTCCTTCTGCGCGCGGTCGTCGAGTGCGAAGAGCCCGTCGGTGCCGGCGTCCTCGCCGCGCCGCTCGGTCACCCGCTGGAGCGAGAAGTTCGGGTCGTCCTTGTTGAGCCAGTAGAACTCGTCGAGGACGGAGGCGCCCTCGATCTCCAGCGACGGGACGGAGCGGAAGAGGTCCCAGAGGCACTCCATGTGGTCCTCCAGCTCCCGGCCGCCGCGGATCACGAAGCCCTTGCCGGGCTCCTTGATGCCGTCCAGCGCGCCCCCGGGGAGCTTCAGCCGCTCCAGGACGGTGATCCGCTCCCCCGGCAGCTGCCCGTCCCGGATCAGGAAGGCGGCCCCGGCCAGCGACGCCAGCCCCGCCCCGACGAACCAGGCGCTCTTCCGCTCCACGCCGTCCGGCTTGCGGGGGCGGGCGAACGCCTCGTAGTTCCCACTGCTGTAGTACACGTCGACTCCCTTGCTCGCAGGCCGTTCCATTCACTCGTGGCGCACGTGCCCACCGCCTCGCGGGCAGGACCGAACGGGTGACGGGACGGCGGTCGCGGCCCGGGTATCAGACCGCCCGCGCGCTCTCGGGCCGCGGTGCGCGGGCGTCCGATGCCCGCTGCTCGCGCCGCGCCCAGCGGACGGCCGGCGGCGCCGCCAGGCCCGCCAGCACGAACAGCGCTCCCACCACGTACCAGCCGGGGCGGCCCCAGGTGATGCAGAGCGCGACGAGCAGGCCCGGGCCGAGGGCCTCCGCCAGGCCGGCACCCAGGCCGAACACGCCCAGGTACTGGCCGGTGGCGTGCTGCGGGGCGAGAGCGAAGGACACCTCGAACCCTCCGGCCGAGTGCCACAGTTCGCCGACCGTGTGCACCGCCACCGCCGTCAGCAGCAGCGCCACAGCCGCCGGGACCGGCGCTCCCGCGGAGAGCGAGACCAGCGAGCAGGAGACCAGGAAGGCCGCCCCCGCCCGGCGGTAGGCGCGTCCGCCGGCCTCCGGACTGTCGACGCTGCGGCTCGCCCGCACCTGGAGCACCACGACGAGGACGGTGTTGGCGAGCATGGTGCCCGAGACCATCCAGTGCGGGGCGGCGGTGTCCGCGACCAGCCACAGCGGGATGGCCACGGTGAGCACCTTGAACTGGACGGCCATGATGCCGTCGAGAACGGTGAGCAGCAGGTAGGGCCGGTCGCGCAGGGCGATCCAGCGCGGGCCCCGGACGGCCGGCGGCGGCGCGAACGGCGGCAGGAACAGCAGGATCGCGGCGGACGCCGCGAAGGCGACCGCGTTGCCGAGGACCAGCAGCCGGTAGGCGGTCACCGTACCCACCTGGACCGTCCAGCCGGCCAACAGGGCGCCGAGCGAGATGCCGACGTTGGTCACGGCGCGGAGGTAGGCGCGGAACTCCTGCGGCCGGTCGCCGCCGTGATGCCGGATGAGCGGGCTGCGCGCGGCCAGTCCGGCCGCCTTGGCACCGGTGGCCGTGCACACCGCGAGGACGAACGGCCAGAAGGCGTCCACCAGGACGAAGGCGGCGGTCGCCAGCGCCTGGACGACCAGGGTCGTCGCGTAGACGCCGCGCGCCCCGCGCCGGTCCGCGAGGTGGCCGACCCCGATGCCCACGGCCAGCGAGACGAACCCGGCGATGCCGAGGCCGAGCCCGACCTGCGCCGCCGGCAGGTGCACGGCCTGGGTGAAGTACAGCACCCCGGCGGTCAGGAAGAGGCCGCTGCCGACGGTGTAGACGAAGTTCGAGGCGGCGATGACGCGTCGCGGTCCGGCGTCCGGTAGCAGCTGGGGCACGGCGGCGCTCCACGGGAAGGCGCGGGTAATGACCAGACCAGCCTGTTGCAACTTACTCGCAAGAGCAAGAGGCATGCAGCGAGTCCGGTCCGACGCGCCGCCGGGCGGACGTCCGGGCGGTACACCGCCCGGGTCCGGGCCTCAGTACGGCAGGTAGTAGCTCAGGAAATCGGCCGTGAGCGGCGGGAACAGCACCGGGAACAGCTCCTCGTCCGTTCCGTAGACGTCGGGGCGGATCCGGGCCAGCCCCTCGATGCCGTGCGGGCCGAACAGCAGCGCGGGGAGCTGGTCGGGCGCCACCCCGGCGCCCTTCGCAAGGCCGGGTCCCTGCATCGGGCCGCCGGTGACGACCTCGCCGAGGCCGTCCGCGAGGACCGGGATCCGGTAGTGGGCGCCGAAGGTGGAGATCACGACGTCCCGGCCGACGCGGTCGACGCCGGCCGCGGCGAGGCGCTCCCAGAACAGCGGCCGCAGGCGGTCGAGCAGCACCGCGACGTCCGGGATGCGGACGTAGTACTGCTCCGCCGTGCGGCGCGGCCCGTCGTCGAGGAACTCCTGCCAGGCGGCGGCGGTCACGGTGCCGGCCCGGTGGACGACCCGCAGCCCGCCCTCGGGCACCAGGGCGGCTGCGGCGCGGAGCAGCTCCCGCGCCGCAGCCTCGTCGACCGCCGCGGCCTCGGCCAGCAGCATCTGCTCGCCCGGGGGCGTGATCCGCCCGACGGCCGCGACCGACCCGGCGCGTTCGAGGACGCGGAGGCTGCTGGCGTCGTGCTCCAGCAGCCACCGCCAGCGCGCCTCGGGGTGGGCGACGGCGACGTCGAACCCGGCCTGTGCCGCGTCCTGCAGCGCCGTCACCGCCGGGATGTCCGCCGGCCCGGCGGCACGGAGCAGCGGCGCGCCCTCCCCGGTCGGCGTGCTCTCCCCGGTCGGCAGGCTCCGCACGGCCTGCGTCCGCGGTATGTCGATGGCGTACTCGTAGCCGAACAGCCGGTAGAAGTACGGAATCCCGATCATCACCTGGACGAGGTGCCCCCGGGCGGCGGACCGGTCGTGCGCCCACCGCATGAGGGCCCGGACCAGACCCCGCCCCTCGTACGCGGAGTCGGTGGCGACCAGTTCGACCTGGCCGGCGGGCAGCCGGACGCTCCCGATGCGGACCTCCTCGTCGAGCAGCGTCGCGGTGGAGACCACCCGGTCCCCGTCGACGACCACCGCGCAGGCCGGGTACCCGGCGTCGGGGTCGTCGACCACCAGGCGGTGGTCCAGCGCGTCCCCCGGTTCGCCGCGCTCGGCGAGGAGCGCGCCGATCTGCTCCAGGTCGGCCGGCCCCGCCTCCCGCAGGACGAGGCCGTCGGCCAGCGATACGGACACGGAGGATCCTGTGGTCTCGGTCACGCCCGGACTATTGCACCCGTCGCTCCGCCGCGTCCATCGAGTTTCCGGGCACCGCTCCGGGGCGGCCGGACGGGGGCGCCGTCGCCCGAACGCCGCACGGCGGGGCGTGCCGCCATCCCACCGGGCCCCCTCCGATGGCCGACCGGGGCCGCGGGGGATTGCATGGAGGGACCGACCCCACTGTTCCGGGAGGGTGCCATGTACGAGATGTGGGCCGAGCACGATCCGGCGGTGAACCCGCCGTCCCTGGTCTGGCACGTCGTGGCGAAGGAGGATGCGTCGAAGTCGCTCTGCGGCCGGTTCCTGGAACCGGGTCAGCGCGTCGTGCCGGGCGGCTCCGACGGGCAGCCCGGGCTGCCGGACAGTTACTGCGACCCGTGCCTCGTCACGGTGCGCGAGAGCATGGCGGCGACCGCCGGCTGATCGTGCCGGGCAGCAGGGTGCCCCGCCGGAACGTCCGGCCGGGCACCCTTCCGGCTGCCCGCCGTCCGCCGTCGGTCCACCCGTTCCGTCCCGAGCTATTGACGCGGATTCCAACAGTGGCGATTCTCGTCACACCGAGTACGCGGGACATGACAGTCGATCCGGCGGGGTTCTCGCGCTCCGAGCGGACGGCCCTTCGACCGCGTCGTCCGCTCGTCCGGAACTGAGTGGTGACCATGACCCGACTCCCCCACGCCCGGCCACGAATCGTCACCCTGCTGATCTCCCTCCTCGCCCTCGCCGCCGCGATGCTCGCCTCCCCGGCGCCCGGAGCGGCGAGCGGCGCCGACTGGTGGGAGCCCGTCTCCCGCCCGGCGCCCGACTCCCGGATCGACGTCACGGGCGAGCCCTTCCGGGGCACCGACGCCCAGGGCAGGGTCCGCGGCTTCGTCGACGCGCACAACCACCTGATGTCCAACGAGGCCTTCGGCGGCCGGCTCATCTGCGGCAAGGCCTTCTCGGAGGCCGGCGTCGCGGACGCCCTGAAGGACTGTCCCGAGCACTACCCCGACGGGTCGCTCGCCTTCTTCGACCTCATCACCAAGGGCGGCGACGGCCGGCACGACCCCGACGGCTGGCCGACCTTCGCCGACTGGCCGGCCCACGACTCGCTGACCCACCAGCAGAACTACTACGCCTGGGTCGAACGCGCCTGGCGCGGCGGCCAGCGGGTCCTCGTCAACGACCTGGTCACCAACGGGGTGATCTGCTCGGTCTACTTCTTCAAGGACCGCAGCTGCGACGAGATGACCTCCATCCGCCTCCAGGCGCAGAAGACGTACGACCTCCAGGCCTACGTCGACCGCATGTACGGCGGACCGGGCAGGGGCTGGTTCCGGATCGTCACCGACAGCGCGCAGGCCCGCGAGGTCGTCCGCCAGGGCAAACTGGCCGTCGTCCTCGGCGTGGAGACCTCGGAGCCGTTCGGCTGCAAGCAGATCCTGGACGTCGCCCAGTGCAGCCGCGACGACATCGACCGGGGACTGGACGAGCTGCACCGGCTGGGCGTCCGCAGCATGTTCCTCTGCCACAAGTTCGACAACGCGCTGTGCGGGGTGCGGTTCGACGAGGGCGGCCTCGGCACGGCGATCAACGCCGGCCAGTTCCTGTCGACCGGCACCTTCTGGCAGACCGAGCGGTGCGCCGGCCCGCAGCACGACAACCCCATCGGCCTGGCCCCGGTGACGGCCTCCGTGCAGCAGCAGCTCCCCCCGGGCGTGACGGTCCCCTCGTACGCCGGGGACGCGCAGTGCAACACCCGCGGCCTGACCGAGCTCGGCGAGTACGCCGTGCGCGGCCTGATGAAACGCAAGATGATGCTGGAGGTCGACCACATGAGCGTCAAGGCGGCGGGCCGCGCCTTCGACGTCCTCGAATCGCAGTCGTACCCCGGCGTCCTCTCCTCGCACAGCTGGATGGACCTCGACTGGACCGAGCGGGTCTACCGGCTCGGCGGCTTCGTCGCCCAGTACATGCACGGCGCCGAGGGGTTCAGCGCGGAGGCGGGGCGCACCGACGCACTGCGCGACAAGTACCGCGTCGGGTACGGCTACGGCACCGACATGAACGGCGTGGGCGGCTGGCCGGGCCCGCGCGGGGCGGACACCGCGAACCCGGTGCGCTACCCGTTCCGCAGCGCGGACGGCGGCTCCCTGATCGACCGTCAGACCACCGGCAGCCGCACCTGGGACCTCAACACCGACGGCGCCGCCCACTACGGCCTCGTCCCGGACTGGCTGGAGGACGTCCGGCTGGTCGGCGGCCAGGACGTGGTGGACGACCTCTTCCGGGGCGCGGAGTCCTACCTCACCACCTGGGGCGCGGCCGAACAGCACCGGGCCACCGTGAACCTGGCGGCGGGAGCACCCGCCGCCGCCAGCTCCAGCGAGTGGAACCCGTTCACGAGCTACGCACCCGGCCGGGCCGTGGACGGCAGTACGGCCACCCGCTGGGCGAGCGACTGGAGCGACGACCAGTGGCTGCGGATCGACCTCGGCGCCACCACCCTGGTCGGCCGGGTCACCCTGGACTGGGAGCGCGCGTTCGGACGGTCCTACCGCATCGAGGTCTCCACCGACGGCGCGACCTGGCAGCCCGTCTGGGCCACCGCCGACGGTGACGGCGGCCTCGACACGGCACGGTTCGCCGGTGTCCCGGCCCGCCAGGTCCGCGTCCACGGCCTGCAGCGCGGCACCTCCTGGGGCTACTCGCTGCACGAGGTCGGCGTCTACGGCGGCTGACCGTCCCGGAGCACGGCCGCGGCCGCCTCCCGCAGCGCGTCGCGGCGGGGGGCGGCCGCGGCGCGTGTGACCCACGGTGACGGGGGGCGGCCGGGGCACCGCCCGTCGGCGGCGCCCGGAGAGTGCACGGTGTAGTCGGCCGGCCACGTGTCGTAGGTCTCATCGGCGGCCCGGGCCGGTTCGTCCGCGTTCCGATGTGGTGGGATGTGCCGTCACCAGGTGATGGTCACTGACGCGGGGGTGCGTGTTGAGGAGTGGACGACTGTTCGGTCTCCGGCCGGACGAGGGTGCGGCGGAGCTCGCCGCGGCGGGCCTGATCCGGCTTGCGGCCGAGGAACGGCGGGGCGGCGGGGCCGGCACCCGGCCCTGGCTGTGGCAGATGCGGGCGGCCTCGTTCGCGGACGCCTGGCTGGCCTTCGCCGACCCGGCGGCGCCCGGGCTGCGGGTGCCCGCGGAGGCCGTCCTGCAGTCGGTGGTGCACCGGGCGGCCGAGCTGGTCCTCCAGGCGCACGACGGGGACGGCCCGGCGGCGCTCGACCGGCTGGGCCGGCAGGCCGCCGAGGCCCGCGAGCGGGCCCGGCGGGACGACGCCTCCCACCCGGCCGAACCCGACGCCTTCGCCCTCGTCTGGCACGGCGTCCGGGCCGCGTCCGCCGGCCACGGCGCGGAGACCGAGCGGGAACTCCACCGCACGCGCATCGCCGAACGGTGCGAGGCGTACGTCCGCGGGCGGCACCGCCGCCAGGACACGCTCGCGCTCGTGCTGGCCTGCGCCCGGTGCGCCGCGGGCGCCCTGGGCGAGCTCAGCGACGACGACCCGGGGGCTGCGGCCGCGTGTCTGGAGGAGCACGCGGCCCGGTTCATGCGGCAGGACGGTCCCGCCCCGCTCTGGGTGCCGGGCCGACCGGGCCAGCTCACCGGCTGAGGCCACCGGGCGGGCGGCCGTCGGCCGCCCGTCACCGGACGCCCGTCACCGGGCGCTCGTCACCGGGCACTCGTCAGGCGCCGGCGCGGGGCACCTCGTCGAGGAGGTGCCCCAGCGCCTCGTCGGCCAGCGCGTACCGGACGACCCGGCCCTCCTTCACCGCGGTGACGGCGCCGGACGCCCGCAGCAGGCGCAGGGTCTGCGAGACGGCGGTGGGGCTCACGCCGCAGGCGAGGGCGAGGTCGGAGACCGGGATCGGCCCGGCCGCGCGCAGGGCCACCAGCACGGCCAGCCGCCCCGGTTCGGCCAGCAGCGCGAACCGGGCCGCCGCCCGGCGCAGCCCGTCCCGGCCGGCCACGGCCTCGGCCGCCGCGCGTGCCGCGGCGTCGTCGATCGCCCGTGCCACCCCGTCCCCCACTCGTACGCATGCCGCCACGTTGCGTTATTGCAACATATGCGCAACTGCGCAACCTTGTCGAGAAGTGCGGCATGCCCCTACGGTGGTCCCGCCGTGGTGCTCGGGAAGACCGGTGACGCTCCTTCGGGAGCCAGTCCGGAGCGGCCCTCGCCACTGTGAACGGGGAGCGTCCCTGCCGGGTCCGCGCACGCGGGCAGTCACCGGTGCCGCACGGCGCCGGGAAGACGAGTCAGGGACGCGCTCGGCCCTGCCCGGACGCGGGCGGAGCCGTCCACCCAGAGCCAGGAGACCGGCCACGGCGTGCACGACTCCCCCGACCTCACCCGGGGGTGCCCCCCATCGAGGAGCTGGAGAGGCTGCCCGCCCATGTCCCTGACCAATGAGTCCCCCGGAACGACACTCGCCCAGCCGCCCCGCTGGCAGCGCCGGGACACCGTCCGCACCGCGGTCCTGCTGGGCGTCATCGCCGCCATGCACGTGGTCGCCTTCGGCACGCTGTTCCTGCTGGTCGCGCCCAACGACTACACCGTCGGCACCCAGGTCTTCGGCGTCGGACTCGGCGTCACCGCCTACACCCTCGGCATGCGGCACGCCTTCGACGCCGACCACATCGCCGCCATCGACAACACCACCCGCAAGCTGATGGCGGACGGGCAGCGCCCGATCTCGGTCGGCTTCTGGTTCGCGCTCGGCCACTCCAGCATCGTCATGGCGATGGCCGCCCTGGTCGCCGGCGGCGCCCAGTTCGCCGGCACCCTCGTCGACGAGGAATCCAGCGTCCACGGTGTGCTCGGCGTGATCGGCACCAGCGTCTCCGGCACCTTCCTCTACCTGATCGCGGCGCTCAACCTGTTCGCGCTCGCCGGCATCTACAAGGTCTACAAGGCCATGCGGGCCGGGCAGTTCGACGAGCGGCAGCTGGAGAAGCACCTCGACGAGCGCGGCTTCATGAACCGGATCCTCGGCCGCCTCACCAAGTCCATCACCCGCCCCGGCCAGATGTACCCGCTGGGCGTGCTCTTCGGCCTCGGCTTCGACACCGCGACCGAGGTCGCCCTGATGGTGATGGCCGGATCCGGCGCCGCCTCCGGCCTGCCCTGGTACGCCATCCTCTGCCTGCCGCTGCTCTTCGCCTGCGGCATGAGCCTGTTCGACACCCTCGACGGCACCTTCATGAACTTCGCCTACCACTGGGCGTTCTCCAACCCCGTGCGCAAGGTCTACTACAACCTCACCATCACCGGCCTCTCCATCGCCGTCGCCTTCCTGATCGGCACCATCGAGCTGGTCTCCGTCCTGCACGAGAAACTCGACCTCACCGACCCGGTCAGCACCTGGATCGCCGAGATCAGTCTCGACAACGTCGGCTACGTCATCGTCGGACTGTTCGTCGTGGTCTGGGCCTGCGCCCTCGGCTACTGGCGCCGAGCAGGTCGAGCGCGGGCTTGAGCCGGCCGCCGACCACGTCGAGGGCGCGCCGGAAGGCGGCCTGCTCGTCGATCCGGGCGACGGTGA